>JADJOX010000008.1:617942-926914 GCA_016713565.1 Ignavibacteriota bacterium | reverse complement strand
TATATGGTAATTATTTTATTAGTAACATTTTTTACTCTGCTTGATATTTATTCCAAACTTTTTAAATGATATAAATAATCCCACTACTTAATCCATTTCCAGTTTAAACGTAATTAAGAAACCATTTTCTTTGGATTCATCTCCCAAGAATTTTAACTTCTTGCCTCAATGGTTAAAAATGACTAATTGTACCTTCTCTTTTCTGGAATGGAATCTCAATTTTGTTGTCGGATTAAATGGATTTGGATAGTTATTTTGACAATGTAAAACCCTCAGCAATATTTGTTGAGTTTACACACTTACAATCATATTATACTTAAAAATATTTTGAGATATATTACTCCATTCTCCATTAGTCCAATTATTATATCTTTATTTATAAGATTGCCATTATTATCATACTCATAATTTATTTTGGAATTGTACTCCCAATTATTATTCCTCCAACCTTGTTCAATTTTCACTCGCTAAACTTCCATTTGGATTAAATTCATAGATATTTTGATTTCCATTAGATTAAAAATATCATCCCAATATTGAAATTTTTGAAAAACAAGATTCCCTTCCATATCATAATCAAATGAAAACTTCGAGTCTTTAATCCAAACTTCATTTTGTTTAACTTGACTATTTTCCTTCAATTAACAAATTAAAATCATTGTAATTATAAAAATGCTTTCTTAGAGTGTCCCATTCTGTATTCTTCCCATAATAGTTGAATGTACTCATTTTTTTCCGTCATCATAAATGAAATTATAACTTTCAAAATTTTCCCAATTATTATCTCCCCAGTGTTGTACTAATCTTTGCGTTAGATTATTATCTTTATCAAAGTTGTACTCTGTACGCTCTGTATTTATCAACACATTACTCAAAAATTGTTGCGATATTCTCTCAATTATATTATCTGATCATCAAATTGATATATTATTTTTCCTTCCGATAAGTACTATCATTATAATCCCAATATTTATAAATTTCTTCTTTGATTCTATTAATTTGATGATAAATATAATATATGACATTTGAAGTGTCACAATCAATAAAAGAATCTATAATAAAAAAGTTAATTAGGTGTGAAGAATTGTTGTAATTGTATAATTCTTGTTTATTTTCAATCCAATTTGTTCCATCCCTACCATATTTTCGCCAAGTAGGATACCAGATGCCAAAATAAATAAAAAGAGCTGTTTCTATTTTTCACCCACATTTTTTTTCCTATAACATCGTTGCCAATAACCCGCAGCTCCAAAGAGCAATGCCAATTAAGCAACGCAAAGATTTATATTTAGCCGTGCTTAACTTTCAAAGAAAGCGCGGCGGAACTAAACTTAAATTATTCAGAACCATTTTAACAGAATTAAGAACATACTTTCAAAGACAATATTTACTATTTAATCCAACATAGTTCTGCTGCGGGTTGATTGGCTAGTTAGATTAAGCCAGTATTAATGTATAAGCTCTCAACCTCAGCCATAACCGTTAACCAGAACTGTATGGTTACATCTGGGACAAAAACATTTAACTTCTTCTTCAAAATCATGAAGTAAGTTTTCAGTATTCTCAATTAGTTTTTTCAGTTCATCTTTAATGCAGTTCATAATTATTCTTATTGCATCACTTTTTTGATTTGAAGAAAATATTCCACCGTATCTTATCTTTCTAAAACCTTCCGGCAATATATGCAGCACGTATCTTCTGATAAATTCAATATCTGTTATTTTTATAACTTTTCTTTTTGCTATCCCTTTTTCATCTTCTTCATTATAGTCGTTATACACAAAACTTACTTTACCTTCATTATAACTTTTTATTCTGCCATTCGATATTGCTACTTTGTGTGAATATCTTGAAATGTACTCCAATGTTCTTTCACTGTTCGGCAATGGTGCCTTTGTATAAATCACCCAACTCTTCTTGCTAAGTTCAAATAAATATTTATTAAAATCTTTTTCTTTCTCTATTGGTTCTAACTTTCCTGGAAAGTTTAGTTTGCCTTCATTATACTTCTCTTTCAGCAATTCAATAAATTTGCCCATCATTACCTTGGACATTGCAAGTACCGGGAAAATAAACTTCCTCTGATATGGCAGTTTTTTATATGTGTTACCCTTTATTCCTCCAGCCATTACGATAAAATGTAAATGCGGATGATAATCTAATTTTTGTCCCCAAGTATGTAATAGTCCAATATATCCAAGCTTTCCACCAAAATATTTTTCATCTTGTGAGAACTTATTTAGTACATAAAATGAACTCTTAAAGAATATATCATACAATATTTTTTGATTACATATTGCTAAGTTATTTAACTCGGATGGTAATGTGAATACTATATGATAATATGGCAATGGCAAATGATTGCGCAAAAGATTTATAAGCCATTTTATTTTTTTATTATTGTTACATCTATTGCAATGTCTATCTCTGCATGGCTGGGGTTTATACTCATCATAATCACATTTTTCATTTGAACAAACAAAATGCATTTGCTTACTGTTTTCTGAAAAACAGTTTATTATTTTATTTATAACTTTTTTTTGTTTGTAGGATAGTTTATGGTCAATTAAATACTTATTTAAACTTCCAGAGAGTATGTCTGAAACTTTTATCATAGTATTTTTTTAATGATTTTATTTACTGCCAGCTTTGCTGGCTTAATTTAACTATAACTTATACTGAATTAGTTAATTAATTTTGCATAATATTTTTCTTTACTTTGCATAATATTGTTTATTTGTAAATAATTATATAATTTAAATTTATAAATGTCAATTGTAATATTATTCGTTATCGCGCTAAAACATAAATTTTTTACTATCTAATATTCTTGCCACTTTAAACTACCGGAATAATATTATGCACCATTGGGAAAATATTATGCTAAATAATTAGGGAATAATATTATGCATAAAAAAAGTAAACTTTTGGATGAAATCGCCGAAAAAATGACTGTTCTGCATTATAGCGTTAGAACTAAACAAGCTTATATAAAATGGATTAAAGATTTTATCATTTATAATAATAAAACTCACCCAATAGATTTATCTGCCGAAAATGTGCGTAATTATTTAAACTATCTTGCAAATCAACGGCACGTTTCAGCGCCAACGCAAAATCAAGCTTTGCAGTCAATTCTATTCCTTTACCGCCAAATTGTTAAAAAAGATATCGGTTGGATCAAGAATGTTGATCGCGCTAAACAAACAAAACATTTACCCGTTGTTTTTACTAAAGGTGAAATTGAATCTATTTTAAATAATCTTACAGGTATATATAGACTTATTGCCGAACTGCTTTATGGTTCCGGATTAAGACTTTCCGAAGGTTTATCCCTTCGTTTACTTGATATTGATATAGGTTACAAGCAATTGGTAATCCGTAATGGAAAAGGCGCTAAGGATAGAATTACACTTTTACCGGAATCCATTATTCAAAAAATTAATGAGCAAACAGCTTTTGTTGAAAACTTACATAATCAAGATTTGGCTAAAGGTTTTGGATTAACAACTCTGCCCTTTGCCCTGGATGTTAAATATCCTAATGCCTCGCGTGAATTAAAATGGCAGTATCTTTTTCCTTCCAATGATTTTACAAAAGACATAAAATCAGGCTATATCTACAGACGTCATATTCATGCTTCTACTTTTCAACGGATGTTTAAATCTGCCCTCGTTAAATCTAAAATTGCAAAGTTGGGCGGACCACATTCCCTTCGGCATAGCTTTGCGACTCATCTCCTTTTGGCTGGTTATGATATTAGAACCGTTCAGGAACTGCTTGGACATTCTTCAGTTAAAACTACCATGATTTATACGCACGTTTTGAATAAAGGCGGAATGGGTGTTAAAAGTCCTTTGGATCTTTAGTAAATGTTTTTTATAATTTTTTATTTATTCAGTTTCGAATTTTATATTTAAATTACTTAGTTTCATTCCTTATTTGATTTTAATTTTGAATTATGCGTTCCAAGTAAAATGAAATATATTCACATTATTCAAATATTTTTAATGTTGTTTTTGCAATCAATTATTCTTGAAAAGCACTTAAAGATAAATCAATTTCATATAGAGCTCTATTGGCATCCCAAGTGCCAATAATAAATTTATTTCCTTCCATATTAATGTCAGCTTCACCGTACATATGATCTGCTAAATTTAACTCATCGAATCGCATATAATAAATTTGTTTCTTGCTAAGTGAATAAAATGCCAATTTACCGTCAAAGTAAATAAGATCACTGTTTTTAATAATGCGGAATGGAGCAGCCAAAGGAATATCGCTGTACTGGGTTTCAATGCTATTTGTTTTAAGATTATAAATTATCAATTTATGCTTGCCTGAATCATCTTTTTCAAGTATTGCCAATTTATCATTTTGATCAGGAATTACACAAATATAATTTCCTTTACTATATATGTTCTTTACTTCTTTTGTCTCAATATTGTAAGAAGTAATTCCGCTGTTACCATCAGATGTATTTCTTAATATTCCATAAATATTTTTGCTATCAAGACTCCACGTTAATTTACCAACAGGATATTGCACCAAATCAATCGGAACATCAATTGAAGTTGTATCTTTTGCGGCTATATCTGTATAACAAAAATCATGACTAACTCCATTATCAAATAACAACTTTGATCCGTCAAAACTTGGTATAGTTACGTGCATTTCCGAAAATTTATCTAAGTTTAAATCACACAAATAACAATTTATTTCATAGGTATCTATGTTTATTAATTGGGCTTGATGTGTTGTTCCATGTGTAACCGAAATCATTTTTCCATTATAAATATTTGGCTCAAAAAACGGTCTGCCATCCTTTAATATTATTTTAGGTTGCGAAACCCATACTTTAATCGAACTCGATAAAGTTGAATTATCCGTAAAAACAATCGTAGACTTAACTTCATTTAATCCAAGATTTTTCAATTTTGTTTTTAGAGTATCGTCTGATATTTGTACCGTATCAACAACATTATCTCCATTTAGGTCAAATCTAATTTCTTTAAGATGATTTGCGTTCGGCTCAATTTTTACATAAAATTCGAAAAATGTATTATTGCTTCCAATATTTGGATATGTACTTAAACTTACTTTTACATTTGTTAAATCAACTTCTTCCGGAGCTGTAGGTTGATCTTTGCCGCATGAAGTAAATATTAATATTATGACTAATAATACAATAATATAATTTGCTAATTTTTTTAATAACATTATATGATCCTTAAAACAATAGTTATTTAATTAACACATACATTTATAAATATTGGTTAACATAAGTACAAGTTAATTTTTGAGTACTGTTTATGTCTCAAGACTTTTTTTAGAACTTTGTAAAGGCATACTTCCCTAAGAAATGCAATCAATTAGATTGAAGAATTATGCCATATTCTTTCATCAGGAAATTAAGAGATTCTTTTATTGTTGCGGTAATCTATATGAATAAAGAAAAGTGAGTTAAGCTATTTTTGCTATGGTTTAATTTAATTTGCATTAAATAAGATATCAAATATGATTTATAAAATTTACAGCTTCGCTTAGTCAGTCACACATACAATTATTATTTATTTCAACTTAAATAATAAATAAAATATAATAGATAAATATCGTTTTGTAAACATAATTATTTCAGGATTGTAAGTATTTATACTTACAAATCAGATATATTTTTACTTTTTTTTAAAAAAATATTTAATTCGTACTGATTTTAATTGAATTTATTAAATTAAAATGATGCCGCAATGTCAAATTATTCGACCAATTTTGCTCTAATAAAACTTATAAATTTCAATTATATTTCGGCTAATTCCATTTCCATTTGAGCGGAGTTTTTATAAGGTATGCACTTCTTTAAATTTTGTTCGGATTCATCTTTCAAATATTTTACAGCTTCTTCCATATTTAATATAACCGGCATTCTGTGGTGAATTTCTTTCATAAATTCGTTAGGCTCAGTTGTAATAAGTGAAATATACTTTTTCCCTTCTTTATCTTTATTGAATAACCCCGGGACAAAAAACATTTCTTCATTTTTCAAAAATATTCTATACGGAACTTTTTTTGTTTTTATTTTCTTCCATTCATAAAATGCCGTCATTGGAACAATACATCGGTTCCTATCAAACAGCATTTTCCAGAACGGTTTTTCTTTAATTGTTTCTATGCGCGAGTTAAAAATTAAAGGAGAACTTTCCGCGAATTTAATTCCCCAAGAATTTGTTTCCGCGATCAATTTTTCTAATTCACTTTGAACGTTAATTATAATATTTGTAGGCGCAATGTTCTCTTTTTTAATTTTGCTTAAATCTGAACTTAAAATAAAGTTTACGTTAAATTCCGCAAACTTTTCCTGCATCCAGTCTTCTCTTATATTATTCTCAAATCTGCCGCACATTAGTTTCGTCTTTCTTTAATTTATTTTTCTAAATTGTTTATCCAATCAATTACGCGATCTGTCCATGTTGATAAATAACCTTTTCCAATTGCCAACGAAAAGCCGTGTCCGCCGTAAGGATAAATATGTATTTCAGATTTTACGTTGTTATCGCAAAGCGCTTTGTAAAAAACCAAACTATTTTCAACCGGAACACTTTTATCATCTTGTGAATGTATTAAAATTGTCGGCGGCGTATTTTTTGTAACATGAAGTTCATTGGAAAAATTCTTTAATAATTCTTGGGATGGGTTTTCGCCAAGTAAATATTTAGCTGAACCTGAATGTGAAAATTTTTCTATGAATGAAATTACAGGATACATTAAAATCATAAAATCCGGTCTTGAGCTTAATCTTTCAATTGGATCCGAAGACACGGAATCTCCAAGATCATAATGAGTTCCTGCTATTGAAGCTAAATGTCCTCCCGCTGAAAATCCCATAATGCCTACTCTGTTCGGATCAATGTTCCATTCCTGCGCGTGAGCTCTCGTAAATTTTACTGCGCGGTTTGCGTCTAACAAAGGAGATTTATAAGGAACTATGTTGCTCTTTGCGCCGGGAAGTCTGTATTTTAACACAACAGCCGCAATTCCTTTTGAATTGAAAAATTTTGCTATATCGCTTCCTTCCCAATCATACGCTAAAATTCTATATCCGCCTCCTGGACAAATAACAACGGCGTCTTTTGTAGCGTTTGCCTTTGATGGAAGATAAACTTCAATTTCGGGTGTTTGTACTAAACTGATAACTTTAATATTCCCGTTCTCTACTACTTCCTTTTCGTCGGTTTTTTGATAATTGGGAATATCTTTTTCCCAAAGATTAAATTTGAATTCCTGCGCAAATAAAGTCACAGCGGAAAACATAAATAGTATTGCCAAGTTTGATAATTTCATATTTGTATTCACTCATAAAAATTACTGTAAATTTTTAATTATTTTGCTTCTTCAAATAAACGAATGCTGCCGAATAATCCGTAATCCAACATTTGATATTCACTTCCTGAAGGATATTTATCCATACCGCGCCAATGCCACGGACTAACCAAACCAGGAACGGGATTTTTATGATGCGGTCCAAGTAAATTTTTCAAACTTCCTATTATTTTAACATTAACTTTATTTTTACCTTCATTTATAAATTTGGAAACATCCAAAGGTTCTGAATCAAGGAAAATTATTCCGGCATCTTTATCGTTTACGCTAACCGAAGCAACTGTTCCTTTCCAATCTTCAATTTTAACGCAATATTTTTTTGCTTTATTATTAACGTTAAATTCTTTTTCATAATTAACATCCCAAGAATAAAATGGCATACCCTGGTTTTTCCAGCTTTCCAATTTTAAAACAGAATTCGGCTTTTTGATTTTCCAGCCTTTTTCATTTGGCTCTACTGAAAAATCACCTAATAAATAAATCGGCTCAATCTCCGCGTGGATTTTCATTGGATAACATTTCAAATCAATTTTATTTAATCCTATTTTTACAAATCGTCCGATTTTATAAACTCCAAAATCTTTATCAAGCCACCATTCGTTTTTTTCATTTTCAATTTTATTATTGTTGATGAACAATTCCCAATTTTCAGGTCTTTCAACTACGGCGGTTAAGTTCTCAAAATTAAAATCATCTTCAATAGTAAAATTATATGAAGCCGTAAATCCTGTTTCATTTCCAAAATTTCTTCTGTCTAAAATTGAAGTTTTATATTGTACTGAAGTATTCCATGGATTACCTTCCTTAAATCCGTGAGCTTTAAAAACATTCGCGGCGGTATTATAAACATTCAGGTCTTTATATTCATTTTCTCCGACTTGTAGATCACAAAAGTCAATATTTAAAACGTTTTGCTTTTCAGAGGTAATTTTAATTTCCGGGCTTGAATTAACTTCGGTCATTTTATCCATTTCAATTTTATCAAATTGAGGAAATTCATTTATTTCTGAATCGGAAATATAAAATAAAGCGCTTCCGGCGGGTTCAATTTCAACATTAAATTTTATTTTATCGTTTAATTTCGTTTCACTGTAATCGAATATTTCTCCGTTGAACAAGTTCATCAATTTTGCGTCTTTGCCTTTAATTGTAATTTCACAATTTGATCTGTCATCCAAACTTGAATTTACCAAAAACAATATCTGCCCGTCAGTCAATAATCTTCTGTGATGATAAATATTGCCGCCATTTATTTTAATATCCAAATCATTATTATTAAAATAATTTTTAATTATTTCATCACTCAAGTTTTTAAATTGATAAATATTTTTTTTCTTCGCGCTGAACAAAGAGCTTACTTCTTTATTCAATTCTCCGTTTACCAATTTAGGATTGGCAAATGTAATTACTTTACCGCCGGATAAAATATATTCTTTCAATAATTTTACGGTGCTTAAATTTAAGTTTTCAGTAAAAGGGGAAATTACAACAGTTGAGTATTCCCTTTCTCCGACAATAAATTTTTTGTCTTTTACCGATCCGAGATTTTTAATTATATCTTCAGAGCCGAGATCATACTCAGTTTGATTTTTTTCCAAAGCGGTAACAAATTTTTGGAATGTTAATCCAAGTGTATCGATCTTTTTATTTTTTGACGCGCTGATGTAGGAATCATAAAGCCACGCTGAAGTTGTCGGTTCTATTATTAAAATATCATTTCTTTGTTCGCCTGCTGATATTACAAATGACAATCTTTTGTAATAATCATTAAGATTTTTATAATATTTGAAATAAGGAGTATGATACGAAAATGAAGGAGGATAATCATATTTTCTGGCTCCGGTTAAAGTATAATGAATAAGATGCTGATTCATAAAATTTACTCCCAGCGCGAATTCCCAATCACCTAATCTTTTTAAATCTTTAAATGTCACTTCCCAACCGCCGCCGCCGTATGTTTCGGAAAGTGTTCTTCTTCTTCCCAATTGATTTGCGACGCTTGCCAATTCCTTAACCGAACGGATGTTGCCGAACTGCGCTCTGTTTGATACTTCATCAAACTGATTAAACAGCATATCAATTGCGGGCATTTGATGATAAGCGTACATCGCCATATTATCGCCGCCGAGTTTCATACTTGGCCATCCGTGTTCCCAGTAATGACCGGTAAATATTAAATTATTTTCTTCACAAAATTTATTCTGCGGTATTGACCATCTATCAATAAATAACTGAAGTAATGTTTGTGTATAATTATGCCTTACTTTTTTCCAATCACCCGTTTCTTTGTAAAGTAATGGTAAATAATCTCTCAAATCATAGTTCCACATTTTTTGAAATAATCAAACAAATCCGGAGTCCATTTAATTCCGCCGTGAGTATTTATTTCAGGTTCGTCTGTAAATACGCCTTTAATAGATTTTCCAAATTCATCACCCGCGATTTTTTTGTAACCTGTCATCGTAATATCAATAAATTTTTCGGTTACTCCTTTATATAAAAGATCAACATAAGACCAACCGCCGAACCACCCGGATTTTTCAAAATAATCTTTTTTAAATAAAATGTACTCTCCGTTTTTTCCAACTTTATCTTTGGCTTCTTCTGTAATGTTTTTATATCCTTTTTTCGTTTTTTCATATAAAAGGAAATAATCTTTATAATTAAGAGGAATTGTGTTTGTGTCAACGGGACTTAATGCCTGACCGTTATTATATGATTCCGGCATTTGCGCGGGAACGTGTCCGCCGGCAAATCCGCTTGGATATGAATTTTCGTCATATATCCAAATATTTAAGTTTAGCTCTTTAGCTTTTTGCAGTGTAAAATTAAAAAGATCAAACCATTCGTCAGATATATATTCGGTAATCAATCCGGGGCGCGGATGAATAAAAACTCCGCCGTAACCAACCGCTTTAAAATCTTTGAGATCATTTTCAATTCTTTCCTTTGACATTTTTCCATTCCAGACGTAGAATGGAACTGTTCCATAATCCTGACTCGGTGATTTGAAATCTTTTAATATTTCTTTAAATGAAGTCTTTTCGCTGCCGTTTAATTTTTTTGATTCACCTGAATTGCCCATTAAAATAAACGCAATCAGTAATATTACGGAATATGTTATACCAAATTTTTGTGCAGTTTTAACGATTTGAATTTTCACTTTGATCCCGCAGTTAATTGAAAGAATTTATAATTTAGATACGTTAAACGAATTTCAATTATTATAAAAATAATAATTTTTTAGTTAATGAAAACTGCCTCTTTTGTCTATAAACCTCAGTCACTGTATAATCAACATTTAAATTTATTTCATCATTTTCTGATAATTAAATTATGTTCTTGATCATAAACTTCTTTAACATTTATCTTTTTTCTTAGTGAATTTACCAAGTAAATTTCATCGGCATTTTTTAATTCATGTAACGTAATATTTTTTTCAACACAGATTTTATTTTGAATTAGGTATTCTCTAAAACATCCGTTCAATATTTTCTTATCTAAGGGCGGAGTAAATAATTTTTCCTCTAATTTTACAACAATGTTTGTAAATGTGCCTTCAAGCAGTTCATTATTTTTATTTATAAAAATAACTTCATCATATCCGTTATTTTTTTGCTTTAACAGTTGCGCGTCCCAAGGTCTAAACGTAGTTTTGTTATATAAAAATTTATTTTCAGAACACATTCTTTTTTTACTAAGAATGACTTTAACATTAGATTTTAATTTCTCAACTATTTGATATTCGGTCTTAATTAAGCCCCATTTGTTAAGCGTCAATCTAACTTTATATGATTTGTCTTTGTTAAAAACGGATTTAAGTTTTTCCAATTCACTAAATATTATTGTTTCGTCAAAATTAAAAATTAAATTTTGTGCCGATTTTTTTAATCTGGCAATATGATAATCCAACAAAAAGTATTTTCCGTTTTCAAATAAAATTGTTTCCAGAAGTTCAAAATATTTTGTCTGCTTTATAAACTTTCCCTTTAGAAGAACTTCTTTGTATTCATTATCGGGATTACTATCCCAAACAATCCCGCTGCCTAAACCAAGTAAGCCGGAATTATTTTTTTTATTAACAACAATAGTTCTAATTGGAATATTGAAAACAGCATTTTTATTTGAGAATATTCCGATTGAACCTGTATATATATTTCTAGGTGATTTTTCCAAATCAGAAATAATTTGCATAGATCGGATTTTCGGCGCGCCGGTTATTGAGCCGCTTGGGAAAAGGTTCTTAATAATTTCGCTAAGTTTATTTTCCTTTAATTTTCCGCTTATTGTTGAAGTCAATTGATAAAGTGTTTCATACTTTTCTAAATCGTACAATTTTTCAACTTTAACGGAATTTACTTTTGATATTTTTCCAATATCATTTCTAAGTAGATCGACGATCATAACATTTTCAGCTAAATTTTTTTCGTCAGATAAAATTTGTTTTTCTGATTTTTCATCATTCTGCGGATCGCCGTTTCGCTTCATTGTTCCCTTCATGGGTTTGCTGATTATGGTTTTATAATCAGTTTCAAAAAATAATTCGGGCGAAAAAGAAATAACAAACTCATTTTCCGAATTTATAAATGCCGAGTATTTTGCGGATTGGTTAAATATCCCCTGAAGAAAAATTGAAATCGGTTTACGCGCTAATTCAAATGAGGCACTGGTTGTAAAATTGATTTGATAAGTATCGCCTTTTGATATGAGTTTTTTTATTTTATTTATTTTTTTTACGTAATCATCCTTTTCAATATTGATTTTAAAATTCTTAATATTTTTTAATCCCAAAAATTTATCAACTTTATCATAATGTATTTCATCGGAATTTAAAATTTGAACTTCTTTCCTTTCATAAAAGTAAAAGGTTATTTCCGCGTTGTTGTTTTTTTTGCTAATTACTTTTGGCTGAAAATGATAGCCGGACTCATAAGGAATTTTTGCAAATCCCATTATTTTATTTTTCAGAATGTAATCGACACTATTTAATGTTTCTAATATTTCTTTTTTACCGCTTGCTTTTAATATTTGTATCGGTTTTTTAAATAGATATGACTTTTCGTTTTTAAAAATATTTGGCGTGTAAAAAAATGCCGAGTTTTCATTGTTCTGAACATAATTTAATATATCTAATATTTGCATTGGTCAGCTTTTTACTTTATGAATTTAGACAAAGTGAATGAAAATTAAATTAATTGTAATATTTCATTAGATTTATTGCTTGAGATAAATATCCCATTCCAAATAAATTTAAGTGATTGAAAACGTGATATAGCTTATAAATATTTTCACGGTATTTCCAATTTTCGGCAAGTGGAAATTCATCGTTATACGCGGCATAAAAGTCATGATCAAATCCGCCGAATAATTTTGTCATCGCAAGATCAGCTTCACGGTTACCGTAATAAACCGCCGGATCAATTAAGCACGGATTTCCGCATTCGTCTGAAATATAATTTCCGCTCCATAAATCACCGTGCAATAGCGCGGGAACACCTTCACTTCCTTCCAAAATTTTATTTATATTCTTCTCAATTTTTGAGAACTCATTTCTTAATTCTGAATTCGCGTATCCGTTCTTTTCCGCGAGATTGAATTGAAACAGTAAACGGTTTTCGAAATAAAATTCTGTCCAATTTTCACATTGGTGTGTATTTTTCTGCGGTGTTGATCCACAGAAATTATCTTCGTAAAAACCAAATTTATCTGATTCGTATTTATGCATTCTCGCAAACTGAATTCCAAACATTTGACTAAAATTTTTAGTCTTGGATTTCTGCTCAATGAATTCTAGAATCAAAAATTCATCATTTACAAAAATAATTTTAGGAACTCTTATAGTTTTAGAATTTCCTATTTCCTTCAATCCATTTGCTTCGGTTTTATTTACTTTTGGATTTGAATATTGTTTTACAAAATACTTTGTTCCATTTTCGGTTGTAACAATTTGAGCATCGGCAATACATCCGCCGCCGGCAAAATTTTTAGATATAATTTTACCGTTTAATATTTCTTCTAACTTATCCGGCATTTTCCGTTTCTTTGCTTTTTCTTGTAAGTCCGTGGTCAATTATAATTTTCTCCAACAATCCGGCGCATGAAACTTCTAATATATCCAGAACCAATTCAAAACCTTCTGGACCGCTGTAATATGGATCGGGAACTTCATTATATTTTTTCTCAGCGGCAAAATCCGTCATTTTAAATATTTTATTTGAATAACTTTTCTCACGGTCGAACGACTGCAGATCCCTTAAATTATTGTTATCCATCGCAATTATATAATCAAATTTTTCAAAATCAATTTCTCTGAATTTTCTGGCTACGCTTGTTAATCTGTAACCGCGTTTTATCGCGTGGCGTTTCATTCTTGCGTCAGCTTGCTCCCCTTCGTGATACGCTATTGTTCCGGCGGAATCGCATTCAATTTCATTTTCAAGTCCCGCTTTTTTAACAAATTTATTCATTACTGCTTCTCCGCTTGGAGATCTGCAAATATTTCCCATACATACAAAAATTACTTTTATCATAAATTTTTCTATATTCCCTTCAGTTATTATATTTTTGTTAATAAAAATATCAAATATTGAAAAACTTTGTTCAACTAAATTTAAGAGACAAATGGCAAAAGAATATCATCCGCAAATGCATACGGCAGAACATATTTTAAATCAAACAATGGTTAGAATGTTCAACAAAGGCAGATCTTTTTCGGCTCACTTGGAAAAGAAAAAATCAAAATGCGATTATCATTTTGAAAGAGATCTAACAGAAACTGAAGTTATTGAATTGGAAAAAAAAGTAAATGATATAATAAGTCAAAATTTAAACGTTACCGAAGAAATAATAGATTTTGAAATCGCGCAAAAGTTATACAATCTTCAAAAGCTGCCCGAGGGTGTTACGGAAAATGTTAGAATAATAAAAGTCGGAGAGTACGATGCTTGTCCATGTATTGGTCAGCACGTGGCAAACACAAATGAAATCGGAAGATTTAAAGTTATTTCAACCGGATTTGAAAACGGAATTTTAAGGTTAAGATTCAAATTAGAACAAACAAATTAAAGGAAGTTTATGAATATCAAAATAAATATATGCCTGCTTTTAGTACTTGTTACATCATTAACTTTTTCACAAACAAATACTGAAGTTAAATATGACAGCGTAAAAGCGCAAAAATACGGCGCTGACGAATATGGAATGAAAAAATACGTGATGGCATTTTTGAAACGAGGACCTAATAAAGACATTGATTCTACAAAAAGAGCCGAACTTATGAACGCGCATCTAACAAATATATTTCGTTTAGCAGATGAAGGTAAATTGGTTTTGGCAGGACCATTTTTAAATGATGGCGAACTTCGAGGAATTTATATTTTTGACGTGGAAAATTTGGATGAAGCAAAGAAATTGACTGAAACCGATCCTGCAATTCAGCAAGAAACATTATCAATGGAATTAATTCCTTGGTACGGAACCGCGGCGTTAATGGAAGTTAACGAATTAAGTAAAACTCTTGTAAAAAAATCAATACTTGGAAACTAAAAGATGCAAAATCTTAAAAAAATAATAATATTAATTGTTTTTTCTCTTTATTTAATTTCATGTTCATCCTCAAAAGAATTTTCAGAATATGAAAATGTTGAAGGTGTTTTAATTGAAGACGGAATAGCGAGCTGGTACGGAAGCGATTTTCACGGAAAATCAACCGCAAGCGGTGAAACTTACAATAAAAATGAAATGACTGCCGCGCACAGAACGTTGCCTTTTAACAGCATTGTTCGCGTAATAAATAAAGAAAACAATAAATCTGTAATTGTAAGGATAAACGACCGCGGTCCTTACATGAAAGACCGAATTATTGATCTTTCCCAAAAGGCCGCTCAAAATATTGATATGATAAGCGCCGGCTCTGCGCAAGTTGAGTTAAGACTTTTAAGCAAAACAACCTCATCAAATATGCCAAGAGATATTAAAGTTCCGCATTATTCTGTTCAGGTCGGTTCATTTAAAAATAAGAATGACGCAATTAATGTCAGTTCAGGAATAATTGATTCAAGAGTTGTAGGTGTAATGGTTAACGGGGAAAAATATTACCGTATTTATGTTGGGTTATTTACGGATAAGAACGAAGCCGCCGAACTTATGAATGAATTAAAATCAAAAGGGATTGATGGCTTTGTTAAACAAATTGAAAATTAATTTTGATGCGTAAATATTAAAAACCCACAAATTTTATAACTTTTTGAGGGCTTAAATAAATTCATTTAAATAAATAATTTCTTTATATGGGCGTTTGAATTATAGCTTAATAAAATTTTCTTATTATCTATTTAACTTTTAATTCGCCTGATTTAATTTTCTCATAATTATCAACAAATTCAGATTTTGAAGCATAGCATGAATGAGGTCCGCCGTCGGTTGAACAATGTCCGCCTCCGCAGCATCCCGCGTTTTCTCTCTTTTTATATTTACTGAAATGAAGACCTATTGCAAAAATTAAAATTGCGGCGCTGAAAAATCCTATCATTACAAAAAGCTGAGTCATTTAATTACCCTTTTTAATAAATTCCTCAAATTGAGGAGTTTGTTTTTCAATAAATTTATCTTTCTCTCTTACAATCATAAAGACTGGAAGTTTATATTTCAATGCAAATTCATATCCTGCGTCTGGACCCATAACATCAATTGTTGTGGCATAAGCGTCTGCTTCCTCGCAATCCTTGTCAATTACAGTTACGCTTGCTAACTTATGCGTTATCGGCTTTCCGGTTTTCGGTTCAATTGTATGGGAATATCTGACACCGTCTTTTTCAAAATAATTATAATAATCGCCCGAAGTCGCAATTGAATGATCGGAGATTTCTAGAATTTTTTGCAGTCCTTCCGAAGATGGAGATGAAATTCCGATATGCCATAATTCATTATTTACGTTTTTGCCTTTTGTTCTAACTTCGCCGCCTATTTCAACCATGTAATCTTTAATTCCCAAACTTTCTATAAAAAGAGAAACTTTATCTACGCCGAAACCTTTTGCTATTGCTGAAAGATCACAGTAAACATTCGGATTGATTTTTCTTATTCGTTTACCGGAATAATCCAATTCTATTTTATCAATACCAACATACTTTAATGTTTCATCTATCAGTTTTTGATCCGGAATTTCATCGTCTTTTTTAATTGGACCAAAACCCCAAAGATTAACTAATGGACCTACTGTA
Organism: Ignavibacteriota bacterium; assembly: GCA_016713565.1. NCBI lineage: Bacteria > Pseudomonadati > Ignavibacteriota > Ignavibacteriota bacterium. The sequence goes on along the minus strand of JADJOX010000008.1, from coordinate 910,316 downwards.
ATATCAAAACTTCCGCCGCTTTCTTCGGAAATTCGTTTTGATGTATTAAGAACATGTGCCAAATCTTCAGTGAGATTTATCCAATCATTGGATTTCGTTGAGTTTAATACTGAAAGTTCCGAAGTTGGAATGTATGTCGACATTTTATTATTTACATCGACTAAAACGCTGTCTATTCTTTTACCAAGATTAAAAATCTTTTTGGAATCTTCGTTATCAAGAACCTTGATTGAATAAGAAGTTCCCATCGTAGTTCCCTCAAAAGAAAATTCAAATCTTTTTTGTTGGGAACTACAACTCGAAAGAAAAACTGTTAGAAGTAATAATTTTAATACAATGGAATCAATATTAAAGATTCTTATTCCATTTCCAATTTTCATAATAATCCCAATCGGCCATTTTATTCAGTTCTTCCAAATCTCTGGATTTTTCTATCAAATTTGCTCTGGTTAAATCTCCTGCTGAAAGCAAACCAATAAATTGACCTTCTTTTTCAATCAGCAAATGTCTTAACCTCATACCCAAACATTTATCCATAAGCTGATAAAGTGAATCATTGTAAGATGAAAAAACCAAATTTGTCGACATTACATCTTTAATTTTTGTCGTTTTTGAGTAAAATCCTTCGGTGATAACATTTTTCATTAAATCTCGTTCAGTCCAAATACCTTTTATTTCTCCGCCATCTTGCACTAAAATTGCACCGATTTTATTTTCTATCATTACGTGCAGTGCGTCCGCAACTGTTGAATCGATATTAACTGAGATTAATTTTCCACCTTTATTTTCTAGTATATCAGCGGCAGTAATCATAATTTTACTCCTTTCTAATTAAATGCTAAAATTAAAGTTTCGGGTTTATTTAATTAATCTAAATGTTAAAGGATATCTGTATGCTTTACCGTCATAAGAATTTATTGAGGCAATAATAACAAATACCAAAATGAAAATTCCCAACGCGATTAAGATTGGAATACCGATTAAAATAAATATTAAAATAATTGAAATAAACGCGTATATAGTTACACTAATTTGAAAATTTAAAGCTTCTTTTCCTTGATCGTTAATAAACGCCGATTCGTCTTTTTTCAGAATCCAAATTAAAAGAGGAGCAATAATATTTCCGAATGGAATAATAAAACCTACAACTGCGCTTAAATGCGCGAGCATTGCCCACATTCTTTCATCTTTAGTGTAACCAGAATTTTGCTGAACATTATTATTTTCAGTACCTAAATTATCCATAAAACCCCCGTTTATTTATAAATGATGTTTAATTCGAAAAATTCCAAACAAAAACTTTTTTAAGATTTTATGTCAATCCGTGTAATTTAATAAATATTTTTAAATTTCACTATAATTAGATTTCTTTAGCTTGAACAATTATCAAGCAAAGATTATACTCTTTTACAAAAGAGCTTTATTCAGAGATAAATTTACAATTCTCCGTTCTTATAATATTCTGTATTTTTTGGAGGAGATTGAATATTAAAATGATTTCTTAAAATAAAAAAACCGGATCGGTAATTTGGAAATACCTATTCCGGTTTATTATAATTTTGAGTAGATTTTTAATTATCCGCCAAAATCATCTAACATAATATTTTCTCTTTCAACGCCAAGGTTTTCAAGCATTTGAATTACGGCATTGTTCATCATTGGCGGACCGCACATGTAAAATTCACAGTCTTCCGGAGCTTTATGATTTTTAAGGTAATTATCATATAGAACTTGATGAATAAATCCCGTATAACCTTTCCAATTATCTTCAGGTAAAGGCTCAGATAAAGCCAAATGCCATTTAAAGTTAGGATGCTCTTGGGCAAGTTTGTCAAATTCTTCATTATAAAAAGCTTCTCGCATACTTCTTGCGCCATACCAGAAAGATACTTTTCTATTTGTATTTATTCTCTTTAACTGATCGAAAATATGCGAACGCATCGGAGCCATTCCGGCACCGCCGCCAATAAATACCATTTCTGCATCTGTTTCTTTTGCGAAAAATTCACCGTAAGGACCAGAAATTGTTACGTGATCACCGGGTTTTAAGTTAAAAATAAAAGACGACATTTTTCCGGGCGGAACGTCGGGCATTCTCGGTGGAGGTGAAGCAATTCTAACGTTAAGCATAATTATGCCTTTTTCATCGGGATAATTAGCCATCGAATAAGCTCTCATAACAGATTCATCAACTTTGGAAACAAATTTCCACATATTGAATTTATCCCAATCTCCTCTGTATTCATCTTCAATTTTAAAATCAGAGTATTTTACAACGTGAGATGGAGCTTCAATTTGAATATAACCGCCGGCTCTAAAATCTACGCTTTCCCCATCTGGTAATTTCAGCTTCAATTCCTTAATGAAAGTTGCCACATTATAGTTAGAAATAACGGTACAATCCCATTTCTTAATTTCAAAAACTTCGTCCGGAACAAGAATTTTCAAATTATTTTTAACTGGAACTTGGCATGATAATCTGTAATGATCTCTAATCTGCTTTCTATTTAATTTTGAAGTTTCGGTTGGAAGTACGTCGCCGCCTCCATCCAATACTCTGCACTTACATTCGCCGCAAGTTCCGCCGCCTCCGCATGCAGAAGGAAGAAAAATGTGGTTTGAAGCAAGAACATTCAATAATTTTCCACCAATGGGAACCGTAATAGAATGTTCCTTGCTGTCGTTAATATTTATATTTACCGAACCGCTGGCAACTAATTTCGATTTGGCAAATAAAATAATAACAACTAAAAGTAATACAATAAGCGTAAACATTACTACGCCTAATATTATCAAGTTTATTCCGCTCATCTAAAAAACCTCTATAATTGAATTCCAGAAAACAACATGAATGCAATAGCCATCAATCCGGCAGTTAAAAACGTAATTCCCAAACCTCTTAATCCCTTTGGTACATTGCTGTATTTCATTTTTTCTCTAATTCCGGCTAAAGCAATAATTGCTAAAGCCCAACCGGTTCCTGATCCAACTCCATACACAACGCTTTCTGTAAAATTGTAATTTCTTTCAACCATAAAAAGAGAACCCGCCAAAATAACACAGTTTACTGTAATTAAGGGTAAGAAAATTCCCAATGAATTATATAATTTTGGAACATATTTATCTAAAGTCATTTCAAGAATTTGAACTATTGCTGCAATAACTCCAATGTACGTAATTAGTCCAAGAAAGGTCAAATCAACATTTTCCAAACCAGCCCAGCTTAAAGCGCCTTCTTTTAATACATGCTGATAAAGAAAATTGTTAGCAGGAACGGTTATTGCCTGAACTCCAATTACCGCAATTCCTAAGCCGACCGCGGTTTCAACTTTTTTAGATACGGCAAGAAATGTACACATACCCAAGAAAAAAGCTAAAGCCATATTTTCAATAAAAACTGATTTTATAAATAAACTCAAATAATGTTCAAACATATAAATTAACCCTCCTCAACTTGATCCGGCTTCCAAGTTCTAACAGCCCAAATTATTAATCCGATTAAGAAAAATGCGCTTGGAGACAGTAAAAATAAACCGTTTGGTATATACCATCCGCCATCTGTGTTAAGTGAAAAAATTGTAAATCCTAAAAGTTTTCCAGATCCAACCAATTCTCTAATTGTTCCTACAGTTAATAAAATAAAAGAATAACCCATACCGTTTCCTATTCCATCTAAGAAACTGGCTACAGGAGGATTTTGAAGAGCATAAGCTTCTGCTCTTCCCATCAAAATGCAATTGGTTATTATAAGCCCAACATATACTGAAAGCTGTTTACTTACATCAAAAGCGTAAGCTTTAATCAGCTGATCTGCAACAATTACAAGAGAGGCAATAATTGTCATTTCAACAATAATTCTAATACTGCTTGGGATAAAATTTCTGATTAAGCTTATGGCATAATTTGAGAATGCTGTAACCAAAGTAACGGATAAAGCCATTACAATTGCGGTTTCAAGTTTTGACGTAACAGCCAAAGCCGAACAAATTCCAAGAACCTGCAACGTAATTGGATTATTCTTAAAAATAGGATCTAATAAAATTTCTTTATATTTATTCATTTTAAATATCCTTCCTTATATTTCCCAAGAATTTAGCATAGCCGTCCTCACCCATCCAATATTTTATCAAATTGCCAACTCCGCGCGTTGTTAACGTTGCTCCGGAAAGTCCGTCGATTTGTTTGTTCTTATTTGGATCGTTTGGATCAACTTTCCCCTTCAGCACAGTTAAAACTTCGTTGCCTTTTTCATCAAACATTTCTTTACCTTTCCAGCTGGCTTTCCAGTTTTGATTATCAACTTCACCACCCAAACCCGGTGTTTCGCCATGCTCGTAAAAGGTAATTCCTTCGACCGTTCTTAAATCTTTATTAAGAGCTATAAAACCATACATTGTTGACCATAAACCTTTACCGAATATTGGGAATATGTATTTTTCAATTTGTTTATCGGAATTTAAAACTTCATAGCTTAGCATATATTTTGGTCTTTTCTTTATATTACCCAAATCTTCCTCGGGCAAAATATCTTTACCGTAATTTTTGCTTTCGCTTAAAGATTTTATATTGAATGATTCTGGATTTAAATCAGCTGTATATTTTGATTTGTCCAATACTGAGCCGTTTTCTAAATCAACTATAACAGGCACAATTTTTTCCTTAAAAATTTCTTCAGCATTATTTATGTTAAAAGTTAAATTTCCGGCTTGAAGAATATTCTTTATTTTATCTAACTTTTTATTCTGCCTTTGAACAGAATCCAATGCAACTGTTGCAGAAGAAACAAAAACTGAGCAAACTAAACAAACTCCTAACGCAACTGAAATTGTTTTTTTTGTACTATCGGATGACATTTCTTGCAATCCTCCTCTTTATATTTGCATTGATAAATATTTTATCAATGGTTGGAGCCAACATATTTGAAAATAATATTGAAAGCATCATTCCTTCCGGGAATGCGGGATTCACTACTCTAACCATAACCACTAATATGCCAATCAAAAGTCCATAGACAATTTTACCGTTTTCAGTCATTGCCGAGCTAACAGGATCCGTAGCCATGAATACAGTACCAAATGCAAAACCTCCCACAACAAAATGCCAATAAGGAGAAACACTGAACATTGGATTTGTCGAACTTCCAATCAAATTAAATATAGATGACATTATAACCATGCCCAAAACAACGTTAAGCATAATTCTCCAAGAACCAATTCCGGTTGATATTAAAACAACCGCGCCAATTAAACAAGCTAATGTTGAAGTTTCTCCCATCGAACCTGGAATCAAACCAATAAAAGAATTCCACCAGCTTGCGGTAACGTGCAATGCAGGATCTTTCAATTGTGCTAATGGTGTTGCTTGGCTTATTCCATCAACGGCAATCCAAACTTTATCTCCTGAAATTTGAGCCGGATAAGCAAAGAATAAAAACGCTCTTGCGACCAAAGCGGGATTTAGTACATTCATACCAACGCCGCCGAAAACCTCTTTGCCAATTACAACTCCAAATGAAATTCCAACAGCAACCTGCCAATATGGAATATCAGGAGGAAGAATTAATGGAAACAATAAACTCGTTACTAAAAATCCTTCCGCAATTTCGTGTTTTCTAACTGAAGCAAAAATCGCTTCCCAAGTTCCGCCAACCGCCAAAGTAATTATATAAACCGGGAAAAAATATAACGCGCCGTGAATAATATTTGCAAAAATACTGTGCGGGTTAAATCCAATTCCAAGTGCGCTTAGTACAAACTGCTGCCAGTTCGTCATCTCAAAATTGCTGAGTTTTGAAATTGCAAGATTTGCCTGATAACCAGTATTATATAAAGCCATCATTACTGCCGGAATCAAAGCAAATACAACAGTTACCATCATTCTTTTTAAGTCAAGCGCGTCTCTTACATGAGAACCTTGTTTGGTTCTTGCCAATGGAGTGAACAGAAAAGTATCGCCTGCTTCATATAGAGGGAAAAGTTTTTCAAGCTTTCCGCCTTTATGAAAATACTTTTCAGAACTGTCTAAAATTTTTCTAAGAAATTTCACTATCCTTCCTTATCTATTAAATTTAAATTCCTTCTTAAGTTTTGTGAATGGTCAATTTTCGATGGACAAACAAATGTACAAAGCGACAAATCTTCTTCGTCCAATTCCAAACAACCCAATTTTTCAGAATCTTCAATATCGTCCACAGCCAATGATCTTAGCAAAAATGTAGCCAAAATATCAAGCGGCATAACTTTTTCATAGCTTCCGCTTGGAACAATTGCTCTTTCACCGCCGTTAAGCGAAGTTGAAAAATTATATTTTAAATGCTTACTTAAACTTGTAAATAAAACGTTTTTAACAGAAAACTGTTTAACGGCAGGATTCATCCAGCCTAAAAATGTTCTATTATTCAATTCTTCAATTACGCTAATCTGTTGATGATATCGACCCAAATAATTTTCTTCTTTTGTCGCTTCTCTGCCTGAAAATACGGAACCTGAAATTTTTCTATTTTCATTTTGATTCAATTCATTTTCACACAGTTCAGAAATTGACGCTCCAACGCGAGTTTTAATATATCTTGGATTTTTAACCGAAGGACCAGCCAAAGTAACAATTCTTTCAGTATCAATTTTTCCCGTAGTGAAAAGATTGCCAATAGCAACAACATCCTGAGCGTTTATATGCCAAACTTTTTTATTTCTGCTAACCGGATCTAAAAAATGTATATGCGTTCCAACCAATCCCTTTGGATGAAGTCCGGAAAATTCCTGTTCAACTAAATTCGGAAGCTGAATTGCAGGAATTTCACTTTTTTCTTCTTTACAGAGAAATAATTTTCCATCTGTTAATTTGCTTAAAATTCTTAATCCGTTTTTAAATGAATTTTCTTTTCCCTTTAGTATATAAGATATGTCAGGTCCTAGCGGATTGGAATCAATAGCTGTAACAAATATTGAGTGAGGAGTAATTTCCGGATTGGCGATTTTGCTCATCGGGCGCTCGCGTAAAGAAATCCACAATCCCGAATTTAGTAAATTTTCCTTTACTTCTTCTCTTGTTAAAGATGGAATTTGAGTTTCAGAATAGTTTTTGAAAACTATTTCATCAGTTCCTTCAATTTCTATAACCAATGATTGAAATACTCTTTTTTCACCTCTGTTAATTTCCAAAACCGTTCCGGAAGCCGGAGAAGTAAATTTTACAACAGTATTTTTTTTATCCGAAAACAGTACTTGACCTTGTTTCACTTTTTCGCCGACGGCAACTGCAAATGTCGGTTTCAATCCAACAAAATCATTCCCTATAATTCCAACTTTGCTAACTTTCTTGGTTGAATCGATAAAATTATTGGGTTCGCCATTTATAGGCAGATTTAATCCCTTTTTTATCTTTATAACACCCATAGTGCTTTTCTCTTAAAATTTATTGAAAGATTTGAAATGGTACGCAGATAACAAATTATTCTGTCATATTTAATTTTAATATGTTCGTTAAATTAAGACATAGTGAACTAATTTACAAACGAATTTTAATAATAATATATGCCGTAAAGCAGCTGATTGGAAAAAAACTTTCAATTATATAAATTTAGAATAATTATAAATGAGAATAATATGAGTGAGCTTGAAAAATATTTCTCGCTGTTTCGTAAAAAAATAGTTGGAATTGACCAAACATTTCAATCAGCATACGGAAATAAAAAAATTATTTATGCTGATTGGATTGCAAGCGGCAGATTGTATCAAGACATTGAAAATAGGATTGTAAATAATTTCGGAAATTTTGTTGGTAATACTCATTCTGAATCAAGTATTACCGGAACACTTATGACGCATGCTTATCATCATGCCCAATCGATAATTAAAAAACACGTTAATGCCAGTAGCAATGATGTGATTATCTCGGCAGGTTTTGGAATGACTTCTGTTGTTAATAAACTGCAAAGGTTACTTGGTTTAAGAATTTCTGAGAAATTTAGAGAATGTGTAAAACTTAATGAAGAAGAACGACCAGTTGTTTTTATTACTCATATGGAACATCATTCCAATCAAACTTCTTGGCTTGAAACAATTGCCGATGTAAAAATAATTGAACCAGATAAAGACGGAATGGTAAATTTTCAAAATTTGGAATTGTTATTAAAAAAGTACCACTACAAAAAAACAAAAATAGGTGCTTTTACCGCGGCTTCAAATGTTACTGGAATAAGAACCGATTACCATAAACTCGCGAAAATAATGCATCAAAATGACGGATTATGTTTTGTTGATTTTGCAGCGTCCGCGCCTTATGTAGAAATAAATATGCATCCTAAAGATCCCTTGGAAAAACTCGACGCAATTTATTTTTCGCCGCATAAATTTTTAGGAGGACCAGGTTCTTCCGGAGTAATGATTTTCGATAAAAAATTATATAATACAAAAGTTCCCGATCACCCTGGCGGCGGAACCGTAGATTGGACAAACCCATGGGGCGAGCATAAATATATAAATGATATTGAAACGCGTGAAGACGGCGGAACTCCTGGATTTCTGCAAACAATCAAAACCGCGCTTTGTATTGAACTTAAAGAAAAAATGGGCGTGAAGAATATTTTAAAACGAGAAGAAGAACTTTTAGAAATCGTTTTTAGTGAAATTAAAAATATTCCGCAGATCCATATCCTAGCATCCGAAGTGCAATATAGACTCGGTGTAATGTCTTTTTACATCGAAGACATCCATTATAATTTAGTTGTTAAAATTTTAAATGATAGATTCGGAATTCAAGTGAGAGGCGGATGTTCTTGCGCCGGAACGTACGGTCATTATCTGCTCCATGTTGATCCGACGCGCTCGCACAGAATTACGGAAAAAATCACGCAAGGAGATTTATCGGAAAAACCCGGCTGGGTAAGACTTTCACTTCATCCAACAATGACCGATGAAGAATTATACATTATAATTGACGCAATTAAACAAATAATAGCAAATATTGATATTTGGAAAGAAGACTATAATTATAATGCTTCGACAAATGAATTTGTGAATAAAAATGAAATTGAACAAAAAATTATTGTGAATAAATGGTTTGATTTAGATTAAAGAGATACGAAATTTGAGATTATATTTTCCGCAATTATAGGATTTTGTTCAAAATTCAATTCAAGTGAATAATAATTTTTATGTTCGCAAGTTAAAGTATAAACCTTATTTTCAAATTTAATTATAGACTTGCTGAATTCACATTCACCCATTTGCCTGTTTTTATTAAACTTTATTTCGGTATTATTTAAAGATAAACTTAACAATTCCGATCCGGATTTTACCAAAACTTTTCCCGTTTCAAACTCCGGTAAATCTGTTTCATTCATTGCATTGGAATTAACTTTTACCTCAAAAAATCCTAAACCGCATTTATACTTATCTAAAATTTCACTGCACATTAAACTGAAACCGTCATTTATTCCCAAAATAGGTTTTTTCAGCATTCTCAAATAACTGAACAAATTCATCATCTGCATTCTTTTATAAGCTGAGCTGAAATTATGCGGATGAGGCAGAATTATTTTCTCTGCAATAGTAATTTGCTTTTCCAGCAAAGAATAATTAAACGGAACATTCTTTTTTTCCAGAATTTCGTTTATATATTGTGTTTCTGAATTATTATATCCTAAAATTGTAACCATTTTACTTATATAATTTATAATTTATTTGCAAATTAATAAATTTTGCAATAATTTAATATAAATTTATTTATCTAATATGGAGATAGAAATGAGCGACCCAAAAATACCTGCAACTGTTGGCGAATACAAGGGAAATGCAATAATTTCTTTGCCGGTTTCCGGAAGCACTAAATATCCATTTACTTTCGGATTGAATAAAGCAAAGGCAATTCTTGAATATTTGGACGACATTAAAAAATTTGTTGAAGATAATGATAAAAAAGAAGAAGTAGAGAACGCTTAATTTTCAATTTCAACAAGAGTAATTTTAAAAGTTAGATTTTCACCAGCTAAAGGATGGTTTCCGTCTAATTCTATTATATTATCAGAAATATTTGTAATTCTTACAATTCTGATTTCTCCATCTTCGTATGGAATTTTATATTGTTTATTTAATTTTAATTCTAAATCTTTTGGAAATTTTTCCCGCTCAACATTAACAACCAATTCTTTTACTTTTGGTCCGTACGCGTTATCGCTGTTAATATTAATTATTTTCTCATGACCAATCTGCATACCAATTACAGCTTCATCAAAACCTTGAATAACTTGACCGGAACCGACTTTGAATCTCAATGGTTTTTTATTTTCTGAAGAATCAAAAATACTTCCATCTTCAAGACTTCCGGTATAATGCACTTTTACCGTATCGCCTTTTTTAACAAATTTTTCCAAAAGCTATTCCAAATATTTTTTCTAAAATATGAATTTTATTTTTAAGGCTCAAATCACAATTGAAAAAAGAATATAATTTATTTTACCTAGAATAAACTGCAGTTATAAAAAAATATTTCAAAAATTATTGACACAATAAAACTACAAACAAAAATTCATTAAATTCCAAAAATTGCTTTTAATTATTGTCGAAAAAAAAATCAATCATGATAATAATTTTAGTTTTCTATAAAATCTCCAAACAAACAAAACAGCCGCCGCGGTTAATCCCAAGGATAATCCGATCCAAATCCCGATAATGTCGTAATTTAATATAAACGCAAAAAAATAACCGGAAGGCAAACCTATTACCCAGTAAGAAACCAGCGTAATTATCATTGGTATTTTTACGTCGGCAATTCCTTTCAAAACGCCCATTCCGACAGCCTGAACACCGTCCGAAAGCTGAAAAAAAGCTGCAATAATTATTAGAGTTGAAGCCGCAGCAATAACTTTTTGATCGTTAATATAATATGTTGGAAGAATATTATGAAATAAGATAAATATTAATCCGGATAAACCCATAAAACTCATGCCCAATAATATTGCGGTAAATCCTGCTTTTTTTAAGTTTATATAATTTTTTCTTCCTAAAGCATTCCCTACTCTTATTGTTGCGGCAGCAGAAATTCCCAGAACAACCATATAAGAAATTGTTGCTAAATTAATTGCAATTTGATGAGCCGCTAAAGAAACACTTCCAAGCCAGCCGATAATTACCGCCGCAAAAGCAAACGCGCCGACTTCAAAAGCGTACATAATTCCACTTGGAAAACCAATACTTAGTATTTTTTTTATAATGGAAAAATCAAATGCTCGAAATTTTAGATTTGGTTCATATTCTTTATAAATCGGTTTCTTTAATACAAAAAACATCATTGCAATTGCCATAAATGTTCTTGTACTTAACGTGGCATATCCTGCACCATTTAACCCTAACGTCGGGAAACCTAAATTCCCGTATATTAAAACCCAGTTGCCGAAAAAATTTACAAAGTTTGAAATTATTGCGATATACATCGGCGGTTTTGTATGCGAAAGTCCCTCAACAAATTGACGGTAAGTCTGAAAGATCATAACAAGAACCGTTAAAATTACGGAAAAGATAATATTTACTATTAAAGAATGTCGTAAAATTCTGCCGCAAAAGGCATTATTGTTTTCACCTTTTGCAATCGCGACGAGAACTGTAATTGCATGGCTCATTCCAATACCCAAAACCATGACAAAAAAAAATAATCCGTTTGCCAAAGCCGCGGCGGCTAATGGCTCGGCTCCTAATCTGCCAACCATAAAACTATCAACAACGCCAAGCATTACGTGTCCCAATTGACCAATTGAAACCGGAATTGCTAATTTTATTGTATCAATTAAATGATATTTTATGCTGTTCTTACCTAAATTATTTTCTTTGAAAATTTTCATTCTATTTAAATTAACCGTAACTTTCCGTTCAAAATTTTTTAAAACGATCTAATATTATAAGGATTAAAAATGAAAAAAATCTTAATTTTTCCATTGTTATTGTTTTTTTCTATAACAGCATGCAGTCAAACAGAAAATTCTAAACCAAACATGAAAAATTTGACCGACTCAGTAAGCTACAGCATTGGATTTGATATCGGCTCGAATTTACAAAAGCAGGAAATTACAATAGAACCTGATATTTTTCTTGCCGGAATAAAAGATGGAATTGCTGATACATGCAAATTAACAGATGCTGAACTGCAAGCAGTTATGCAGAAATTCCAAACAGAAATGATTTTAAAACAACAAAAAAAGAGCAAGGAATTAGCAGAAAAAAATAAAGCCGAAGCGGATGCTTTTTTTGCTCAAAATAAAACGAAAGAAGGTGTTACCACCCTTCCTAATGGTTTGCAATATAAAGTTCTAAAAAGCGGAACAGGCGTCACTCCAAAATTAAGCAGCAAAGTTAAAGTTCATTACGCTGGCAGATTATTGGATGGAAGTGAATTTGACAGCTCTTACAAACGCGGCGCTCCTTATGAAACCAATTTGACAAATGTTATTAAAGGATGGACTGAGATCTTACAGCTTATGAAAGTCGGTGATAAATGGGAAGTTTATATTCCTGCTGATTTAGCTTACGGCGAAAGAGGAAGCGGTCCGGTCATTGGTCCAAATGCAGCTTTGATTTTTGAAATGGAATTAATGGAAATTGCAAATTGAATTGAATAAAATTTTAAAAATTCTTGGTCCGGTAATATTTATTGCCGGACTTTATTATTTTTTTCATACTTCGGAAATAAAACAACCGGATGGAATTTTAGCTCCAAACTCACCCACTCAAAATAAAACAAACGAATCAAAAACTTGGTTTTACAATCACTATAAATTTTTTGCCGTTGCCGAATTTGAAATTACGTGCAAAGTACTAAGTATCAAACAATACAGTACTGATAAGATGAGCGGATTTTGTCCTATTGATATCGCCGTCGGATGGGTAAAAATGTCGGACCAATTTGTTGTTGATCAACTTGAAATTAAGCAGCAGCATCGCTGGTATGTATGGCGAACAAAAAATTTTCCAATTCCAAGAAAAGAGATTGAAATAAGCAGTTCCAATATTCATATTATTCCAGCCAATGAAAATATAACTGACCAAATTGAAGAATTTGTAGTAGGCAATATTGTAAGACTTAAAGGATATCTTGTTAATGTAAAAGATAAAGATTCAAATTTTATTTGGAAAAGTTCAACTTCAAGGTACGACACAGGAAACGGCGCTTGCGAAATTCTTTGGGTTGAAGAAGCAGAAAAAGTTAAATAATTTTTTGTTCAAACTCTTTTTTTTAATATATTCTAACCAATAGCAAACTAATTTCGCAATCTTTAAATAGGAATTTAAAATGAAAAACAATTTAAGTTTTTGTTTAACAATTTTTGCCGTGTTATTTTTTAAAATTAGTATACATTCTCAAAATGATGAATTTGTTAGAATAGACAGCATTTTGGTACCGGAAATTGAAAATTGCGGATTTGGTGAAATAATAGCTGGAGTTGATTTTGATAATGATTCAAAGTTGGAAATTTATGCTGTAAATAATATGAATGATTTCGGCGGTAATGAATTAATTCCAAGAATTTACAAATATGAGCACGACGGAACACAATGGCAATTGGTCTGGGATGAATACAGCCGCGATATAGTTCAGCAGAACAGCTGGGCGCCTATTACATACGGCGATTGGGATAAAGACGGGAAAAAAGAAATAATTTGGGCACCGGCAAATAATTTTACAGAAAATAATTATAACCCGGTTAGAATTATGGTTTGGGAAGCAAACGGGAATGATAAACTTGGTAAGCTAAATTTTGGATTTGAAACACCAAGCGCAAAATGGACAATTACAGATCAGGAAAGTTTTGAAGTAAGACCATTTAGATTTTTCCTTAATGATATCGATGATGATGGAAAAGAAGAATTAATTTTTGCGGACCGCGAAGTGAATTATAGATTCGGAATAGTTTCGGTTTCAAATATTCCGGATAATGGAAACGGCAGCGAAGTTTGGGAAATGGAATTTTCCGGTTTGGGTAGTACTTTAGCTGAAAGCGCAATTTACGATATTGCAAGAATTGGGAAAACTATTTATTTATTTCACTCCGATGGAAGCGTTACTCCCGTAAAATATGAAAACGGATCATACTCAATATTGCAGAATGTAAAAAATGTAATTCCAGGCGGATCTTGGAAATCTTCAAACACCGTTGATTTAAACCAAGACGGAAAAGAAGAAATTGTTATTGGCGGATGGCAATTAGATAGCACAAATATTCAAAATAAAGTTTTGCTTATTGAAGAAAATGAATCAAGCGAATTAGAAACTCACATAATAGCGAACTTTGCAAAATTAATTTCTACGGAAGGAAGGATTAACGGCGGTCATGATGCATTTGGTGATTTAGATAACGACGGAAAATTAGATTTTATTTTCGGAACTCGTGCAACAAATCCGAGTGTGGCAATTTTAAGAATGGAATATCAAGGCGGAGAAATTACAGATTCCAATAATTATCATATTTCCGTAATAGATTCTCTTTATCCATCGGTCAATCCCGGTAGATATGATATTGTATCATTGGCAAACATAGATTCTGATCCTGAATTAGAAGTACTTTATACAAACGGCGCAACGTGTGAAAGATTCCCGATTGTGATTTTAGATCTTAAAAAAGAAAGTGTTTCTGTAAAAAATAATTTTATTAAAGATGAATTTTATTTAGAACAAAATTATCCCAATCCTTTTAATCCATCGACCAATATTTCATTTTATTTGCCTAAAGCGGGAATTGTGGATCTAAGAATATATAATTCCTTGGGTGAGGAATGCGGCGTAATTTTAAATAGAATAAATTTGCAAAATGGTTTACACAATTATAATTTTGATTCATCAAATTTAACAAGCGGAGTTTATGTTTACACAATTAAAACCGACTTTGGAATGTTATCAAAAAAAATGATGGTACTAAAATAAAACTAAATAGAATGAAAAAATGTCAAATCACTTTGATCTTATTGTAATCGGAAGCGGTCCCGGCGGCGAAGGCGCTGCGATGAAAGCAACAAAAGAAGGTAAGAAAGTCGCTATGTGCGATAAGTTCTTTAATATAGGCGGAAACTGCACTCACAAAGGCACAATACCAAGTAAAGCTTTACGTCATACAAGTCAAATAATTTCTGATACAGAATCTCTCAAAGATATTTCTTATCAGACAATTTTAAAATCAACAGAAAAAATTGTAAACCAGCAATATCAGCTTAGAAAAAGTTTTTATGAGAGAAATAGAGTAGAAATTTTAGACGGTACTGCTGAGTTTGTTGACGAACATAATATTTTGGTAATTAATGAATCCGGTTCAAAGAAAAAATATTCTGCGGATTACTTTGTTATCGCAACAGGATCTCGTCCATATCACCCGCCGGATGTTGATTTTAATCATCCCAGAATTTTAGATAGCGATTCAATATTAAATATTGAAGATAATCCTAGAAGCATAACTATTTACGGCGCCGGCGTTGTGGGCTGTGAATACGCATCGATATTCAGAGGCTTGATGATCAAAGTTAATTTGATAAATAATAGAAGTCAATTATTAACATTTTTGGATGACGAAATAATCGACGCTTTAGCCTATCATTTAAGGGAAAACGGAGTATTGATTCGGAATAACGAAGAATATGAAAAAGTTGAAGCCGACGACGAAGGAGTTACAGTTTATCTTAAATCAAATAAGCAGATTAGAACTGATTACTTATTATGGGCTCAAGGCAGAACCGGCAATTCGGATACGTTACGTTTGGAAAATATTGGTATTAAAGGAAATGTCCGCGGTTCAATTGAAGTTAACGAAAATTTTCAAACCGCACATCCTCATATATATGCTGTTGGCGATGTAATTGGATATCCAAGTTTGGCAAGCGCAGCTTACGATCAAGGCAGATTTGCGGCGACACATTTGGTAAAAGGTTTTTGCGAACATAAACTAATAGAATTTATCCCAACAGGAATTTATACAATTCCTGAAATCAGTTCAGTTGGACTTACAGAAAAGGAATTGACAGAAAAGAAAATACCGTATGAAGTTGGGCATTCATTATTTAAACATTTAGCGCGGGCACAAATAACCGGCAGAACCACCGGAATGTTAAAACTTTTATTTCATAGAGAAACTTTGGAAATTCTCGGCGTTCATTGTTTCGGTTATGGAGCCGCGGAGATAATTCATATTGGTCAAGCTATTTTAACTCAAGAAGGAAAAGCAAATACTCTAATGTATTTTATAAATACTACTTTCAATTACCCTACTATGGCAGAGGCATATAGAGTTGCGGCATTAAACGGCATAAATAGAATTAAAAAATGATTTATTAAAATGAACAAAGAAGAAAAATATTACAAAAAGCTTAGATCAAATATTTCAATTTGGCTTGATGAAAAAGCAAACTTAAATCATAAGTGGCGTGAATTTATAATGCTTGTTCCGGATATATTTTATTTAATGATAAAATTAATTCAAGACCCGGAAGTTCCGCAAAATAAAAAATTAAAATTAGTATCCGCGGTAGCTTATTTTATTTCACCAATTGATTTAATGCCTGAAATTTTCTTGGGACCGATCGGTTACTTAGATGATATTGCGATTGCCGCTTTTATCTTAAACGAAATGATTAATTCCATTGATCCGCAAATTGTAAAAAAACATTGGGCTGGGGATGTTGATATTTTGATAGTTATTAAGAAAATTTTAATAAATGTTGATAATTTAATTGGGAAAGGTATTTGGGATAAACTTAAAGGAAAATTTAATTAATTGTTGGTATTTTAATAGTAAAAGTTGTTCCAACGTTTGGCGTACTTTTAACAGTCAAATCGCCGTTCATAAGTTCTACAAATTTTTTAGAAACTGATAAACCCAAACCAATTCCTTGGTAAATTCTATTCATTCCTTCACTTACTTGTCGAAAAGCTTCAAAAATTAATGAAAGTTTATCCTCGGCAATTCCGATTCCGGTATCTTCAAAATCTATTATATAGAATTTTTTTTCACTATCCATGTCCAATGTAATTGTAATACTTCCCTTTTCCGTAAATTTAATCGCATTATTAAGCAGATTATTTGAAACTTTTGTGAACATTTTTCTATCGATTGAGCATTTTGCAAAATCCAATTTATTATTATAATTCAAAATCAAACCCTTATCTTCAGTAATAGGTTTGTACACATTATAGGTTTCTTTAAGAAAATCGCAAAGATTTTCTTCCTTCAATTCAACTTTTAACCTTTCAGAAGCGACATCCGATTGATCCAACAACAAATTCAACGCTTCGGTTAATCTATTACTGCTTTTAAGTATAATTTCAGCCATTTCTTTGAGATCAGGATCTTTAATTTCTTCATAAAGAATTCCCGCATAACCCAAAATTACGGTGATTGGCGTGCGCAGTTCATGACTCATATTATCCAAAAATATGGTTTTCAGACGCTTTGCTTCTTCCAAAATAAGCAATTTTTCTAACGAATCGTCATTATTTATATCTTTATTTTCAATCAACTTATGGCTCTTAAGTAGAATTTTATTTCTTATTATCGAAATATTATATATTCATTTAACACTATTTTTAATTTTGTTTATTAATATAATACAATTAAATTTATACATAGCAAATCTTTAGAATTTATCATTTCAGTTATTATTAAATAATTTTAGGGAAATATGAAAAAAATTGTAATTTTTATTTTATTGGCAAGTTTTTTCGGCTGCTGCAAGTTTGTAATGGAACCTGTGGATTTTGCCTGGCCAGTTGAAAGTGTTCTTGATATTTCTGACGATGGAAATGTAAGCGACGCAAGATTTTCATTTACCGCTAATGTTAAAGGGCTATTTTTAGAAGAAAAAGAAGATGCAAAATCCTATAAAAAAGAATCCGTTAGAATAATACGTGATACAAAAGGTTTTTATTATATGGTTGCCGCCGGATTTAAAAATGTTTATGTATTTAATGTTGTTGACGGAACTTTTGAGTTAGAAAACAAAATAAAGGTTTCTGATTTCGGACTAGATCTTCCCGCATTTAATCAGCGGGCACCGTTTATTGAACTTCTTGAAGGCGAGAAGCATCTTGCATTTTTAACTTCTGACGGAATAAAAGGAGAATAAAATTGGCTAAATATTTAGCTTTTTTCGTATTTGTTTTATTTTTGAGTTCAAATGTTTTCACGCAATCCGATTTTAGAATTACTCAAGAATTTAAAAGCAGACAAAGATCATTTGAAATTGCGATTGAATACGCTAAAACCCCCGACGAATTAGATCAAATTGAGAAAGAAATTGAAGAATTTAAGAGTGAATTCAAAGGAAATAAAGAACTTCTAAATCGAGCTTTATATCCAAGTAATTTTGACGCATCTTTCAAAACTCTTGAAAGCAAAATAGATTATTCGAGAAAGAAAGTTGATGAAATATCAAACTTAAATACTCAAGTAACAACTTTGCAAACGAATTTTGAACAAGTTTCCGATGAACTCGCAAAATTGACCGAAGAAATTAATGCTCTGCGAAACACAAATGTTAAATTGATGTCCGAACTTCGATCAATGAAATCAGGCTTCGGGAAAACAAAAGCAAAAATAGATTCTCTGAATAAAGTTATTTTCGGTCTTCGTCAAGGTATTGCTCAAAGAGATACTCTGATCAAAGAGATTATGGATAATATTTTTATGTCGGCGGAGCATAAATTAGAATCATTAGACGACGCTGAATTGAAAGGAATAAAAACAAAACTAAAAAGTACAGGTTTGATTGACAATATAAGCAACTTGGTTTCAGATAATATTGACTTTCTAAATGCGAGTGTACTTACGTCAGACGATTTAAATGTTTTAAAAAATGAATATGGGCAATTCCAAGATAGATGGCAGCACTTTGGTCCAAAATTGTTCAGTATTTATTCCGCTGATCCTGAAAATAAAGATAAATTGGCACAGATAGACACTCAAATAGTTAATTGGAATAAATCAATAGACAAAGCCGTTTTCAGAGCCATTCACGAAGAATTTAAAACGAACAATATCAATATGCCTTTCTTTTCCAACGGGAAAGAATTTGAGTCTACAATTATTGCTTACATTGAAAGAAAAATAGACAACGCGAATAAACTTGGCGTAAATGATGATAATGAATTTATTTTCTTTTCGGAAAATGTTTGGAATGATATAATAAAAACAAAATGGGCAACCATTTTACTAAATAATAATTTGGTTAGTAAAGAGCAACTAAATAATATTGATAAGAAAATTGATGAATGGAAACACTCTCTCGGCGGTTCAAAATCAATTTTTATTTATGGCATTATTGTTTTATTAGCATTAATAATATTGGTAACTGTTTATATAATTTATAAAAAGAATAAAAAATTAGATGAGATAAATCAGTTAAATGAGATTAAAGTTGAGATTCCGAAAAAGAATAATGATGAAAAATCCGTACAGGATGTTTACGATGATTTAGCTGATAATTTTGAAGACGATATTGACGACGAAAATAATTTGGATAAAAAATAATATTTAAATATTGTGGTCACATTAGGTTGTGACCACAACTAACTAGTACAAACGCAAAATTTATGACTGATAAACAATCTTTCTGATTGTGTCGAATTGCAGGTAAGGATATTCTTCGCGCAAAGAATCAATTGCCGCGCTTGCTTTAACTTTCAAAACTCTCATATCCTTGAATCTTTTTTTTATGATATAATCTCTGACCGATTTTTCATCTATTAATCCTCTGCTGTTCAACAAATGAAATGTTTCATCATTTATCAATTCGGGTATCGGATTGTTATTAGTATTAAAGTCTGCCATAATTCCTCCAAAAAGATTTAGAAATTCTGATTGATAAATAAAAATTTAATGAAGTTTTAACAACAGCACATTTATGCGGTTTTTAAAAGAATGGGAAAAAAATGTAAAAATTTATACCCTATTTATGCGGTTAAATTACGCCTTTACGAATTGCTTTTGCCACAGCTTCGGATTGTGAATGTACGTGAAGTTTTTTATAAATGTTTCTAATGTGATGTCTTACTGTATCAACGCTGATAAAAAGTAAATCGGCAATTTGCTGATAATTATCCCCTTCCGAAAGTTTTAACAGAACTTCTTTTTCCCGATCTGAAAGACCGTAATCTTCCGAGGCTTTTGAAGGAATTGTGTTTTGTTGAAATACGGTAATTACCTGTCTTGCAATAATACTGCTCATTGGAGAGCCGCCTTCGTAAACTTCACGGATTGCGTCTAGCAATCGTGTGGGCGGTGTATTTTTAACTAAATAACCGCAAGCTCCGGCGCACAAAGCTTCAAAAACAACTTTGCTTTCTTTATAAATTGTAAGCATTAAGATATTTAAATCCGGAATGATTTTTTTCGCTTTTTTAACGCCTTCAATACCATTTATACCCGGAAGCGCAATATCCATAAGCGCTACATCCAAATCAAGTTTTGGCAGTTCGGCAAGAAAACTTTCGCAATTGCCATAAGCGCCGACACATTTATATCCGTTAGTCCCATTTATCAAAGCGGCTAAACCGTCTCTAATTATAACATTATCTTCAATTATCGCAACACTAATCATGTTTTAAATTTTTCCTTCTAAAGTTACTTTTGTACCCAATCCAATTTCTGAATCAGTTCTTATTTTCCAATTAATTTTATCTGCTCTTTGCTGCATGTTGTATAGTCCGTTCCCGTTCCTTATTTGGTTAAGCTTAAAACCGCTTCCATCGTCGGTAATTTCAATTTTCATTTTTTTATTGATTTGCGCAATATCCAAAGTAATTGTTTTGCAGCTGCTATGCTTTACTGCGTTATTAATAGATTCTTTTAGTATAAGATATAAATTTTGTCTTACATCCATCGGAATTTTTATATTCACTAATTTTTCTAGATCGGAAGTTTGAAGCGTAATTCCCATTTCAAAAAAGAGTTCGGAATAAGAATCCTTTAATCGGACAATCAATTCATACAATGAATCTCTATTTGGATTCACGACCCAAACAATATCGCTCATAGATTCAACAAGCTGCCGCGATAGATCACTTATCTTTGTTAAATTTTTAGAAACATTCGATTCTTCAGAAACTTCCGTGGCGGTTAATTCGCTTAAAATGGAAATTTCCGTTAAACCGGCTCCCACATTATCATGAAGGTCAGCCGAAAGATTAGTTTTAAGTTTATCCATTGCTATCAAGTATTTTATTCTTTGATTTATAAAAAATACAATTATTCCTCCAATCAATAAAATAAGCAATGATATGAACCACCATTGCATCCAGAACGGTGCCAATATTTTAATATCAATTGATGCAAATTTCGAACTCCAAACACCATCGTTATTTGTACCTGTTACAATAAATTTATAATCACCCGGCGCAAGATTTGTATAATAAACTTTTCTATTTTCTGCGGAAGTGTAATTCCATTTTTTTTCTAATCCTTCCAGCATGTATTTGTAATTGTTCTTGCCGGATTTTTTATAATCTAACGAAGCAAATTCAAAAGAAAAATAATTTTGATCTCTTGTAAATATTAATTCCTTTTTTTCACCTTTAATGATTTTATCAAACAATTTAATTTTTGTAATTACAACCGGAGCATCAAACTTATCTATTTTTATATCGTTTGGGTTAAAATAATTTACTCCGTTTATTCCGCCGAAATAAATTATTCCGCTCTTTGATTTAAAATATGCTCCTCCGCTGAATTCCAAACTTTGAAGTCCGTCCAACAACCCGTATCTGACAAATGATTTCAAATCATATTCAATTTTGTAAATTCCGTTATTTGTACTCAGCCAGTAACCGCTTTTGTTATCATCTATAATTCCGTAAACATCGTTGCAGTCGAGTTTCAAAGATTTATTAATATTTGTATATATTTTTGTTTTAGGATCGAATAAAATCAATCCGCCGCCGAATGTTCCGATAAGCAGCTTGTTATCAACAGATTCGGTAATTGTCATAATTCCATTATCATTAAGCAAATTATTTTCATTTTTATAGCCCGAAAAGGTCAATGACTTTTTATCAAAAAGATTTAAACCGCTTCCATGAGTGCCAATCCAAAGTTCTCCATTTTTATCAATATGCAGAGAATAAATTCTATCATCGCTAATGCTATGATTATTCGACGGACTATGCTTATAAGTTGTAAATTCCGGAATTTGATCTTTATAAAAATTTATAAGATTGAGTTTACTCAATCCGCCGCCGAATGTTCCGATGTATAAAATCGAATCACCGTCAATTGCCAAAGCCTGTATCTGATTTGATTTCAAACTTTTTATATTTTCGCTTAATGTAAAATGCTTAAAGATATTTCGATTAACATCATAAAAAGTCAAACCGTTTGAAAAAGTTCCAATCCACATATTCCCTTTAAAATCTTCAATTATAGTTCTTATATGTGAATCACCAATTTTATCTTTTCCGTAATATTCAAATTCATTGGTTCTATAATTTATTTTATTTATTCCGCCTCTGTAAGTGCCAATCCAAATATCATTTTTTGTGCTTTCAAAAATCGTCCAAATAATATTGTCATTAAGTGATTTGTTGGGCACGGATAAAACGGGAATTGTCATAAAATTATTTTTGCTCAATTCCACTTTATTTATTCCCTTTCCAAGCTGAGTACCTATCCACACAATGCCAGATTTATCTAAATAAATTGATTGAATTTCATTTTCACTCAAAGAATTTTTATCTTTTCCCGCAAGATACTGATTGGAAGTTTTCGTAGTTGAGTTATATTTTATTAATCCATGTCCGTAAGTTCCGATCCATAAATTTTCGTTTTTGTCGCCCTCGAACGTCATAATATTTAACGGATACAATTTTTCATTTAATCCAAGATCAATAGGTGAAATTTTCCAGTGATTGGGATTAAGCTTTTTAGTCGACCGTTCAACTTTTACAATACCGTAATTATATTCGCTGATAATTAAATTTTGATCTTTATCTTCATTTATCCACGTAATTTTATCGCCTATTCTAAGAATATTGAATGGATAAATATTTTTATTGTAAATTTTTATAAGTGAATCATTTTTGACTGTAATCTTATTAATTCCGCCGCCGAAAGTTCCAATCCAAATTATATTTTCAGAATCAATAAAAACTTTTACAATTTTATTAGAACTTAAAGAGTTGATTTTATTTTTAAAATGATAGAAATATTTTTTTTGATGTGTTTTGGGATTGAATTTAATTAATCCTTTCCCCCATGTTCCAATCCATAAATTTCCAATTTTATCTTGATCTATTGAAGTTATGGAACTCAGCTGGTTTCTTGAAAGAGTTAAGGGAACATTTACAAATTTCTCTTCATCGAGCAAATACCAATCACTTGTATTTGCAATGTCAAAATGTTCAAATGTTTCAGTTTTATAATTAAATTTATTTAAAATTCCTTTTGAGGTTCCAATCCATAAATTTCCATTTTCATCTTCAAATAAAGACGTAATTTCGTTATCGGAGATTGAGGTTGTAACATCTGTCAGATTATTATAAACTACAAATTCATAACCATCATATCTGTTAAGTCCGTTACCTGTTCCAAACCATAAATATCCTCGTTTATCCTGCAGTATAGAAAGTACAGTTGATTGAGATAAACCTTCTTCAACGCCAATTTTTACAAATTTAAGATCGCTTGAAATAATGGAATTAGATTGACCTGCGATGTTTATATGAAGCATCAACAAAAAAAAAGATATATGAAAACTTATTTTTTTAATGAAATGCATATTGTGCGATAATTAAAATTTTGAATTGTAATTCTTCAAAATAATAATAAAAAAAACAACAACATATTTTGGTATAAAATTAAATTTTACTGAATCCTTTTAAGAATTGTGACATCTAACCCTCAAAAATAAGGAGAAATATGACTGAGCATTTAACAAAACAGACTTTTTTAGATAAAGTTTTCAATTACGAACAAAATAAAGAATGGAATTATGCCGGTGAACTTCCGTGTATTATAGATTTTTACGCAGATTGGTGCGGACCGTGTAAAATGGTTGCTCCAATTTTGGAAGAATTAAGCAATGAATATGCCGGACAAATAAATATATATAAAGTTGATACAGAAGCAGAGCAGGAACTTGCTGCTGTATTTGGAATTAGAAGCATTCCTTCATTATTATTTTGCCCAAAAAATGAAAGACCTCAAATGGCGCAGGGTGCTTTACCAAAACCGTCCTTAATTGAAGCAATAAACGGCGTTTTATTAAAATCGGAAACTACTTCTTAATAAATTTTATAAAGAGCCGCATATTTTGCGGCTTTTATTTTAATAATCCATCAATTTTTGCAGCAAGAATAAAATCATTTTTACTCAATCCGCCTATTGCGTGTGTATAAAGTTCAATTTCCACCAAATTATATTTTATCAGAATATTTGGATGATGCCCTTCATTTTCGGCTAAATCCGCAATTTTATTTACAAATGCCACAGCGTTTACAAAATCCGCAAAATTGTATTTTTTTATAATTCTGTGTTCACCTTTACAATTTAAAGTCCATCCATCAATATGTTTAATGTAATTTTCTTCCTCTATTTGATCAAATGGTTTTGAAAAACCTTCGCATGGAAGACATCTTTTTTGAGTTAAAGACATGATATTTCCTTTCTTAAGAAATGATAATAATGCAGAAATTGAAGAAAAAGAAAAACAAAAATAGATGCGGAAAGAGAGGGATTCGAACCCTCGGTCCGCATAACTGCGGACAACGGTTTTCGAGACCGCCGCATTCAACCGCTCTGCCATCTTTCCAATTTTACATTACAAATTTACAAAAGAATATAATTTTTTTAGATATTTATTTTTAAATTAGGGTTAAGATTAATATATTTACAGACTCAAAATGGAGAGGTGCAGGAGTGGCTGATCTGGCACGCCTGGAAAGTGTGTGTACGGGAAACTGTACCGTGGGTTCGAATCCCACCCTCTCCGCGATTAAAAAGTCTAGTGTACTTACATTGGGCTTTCTAATTTTCATGAATTTGTTTCCTTCTTTAATTTTTCCTTCCTGAATTATGAGATTTTTTATTTAGACATTGTCCAACTACTGCATTTATAAATGCTGTCAATTTATCTCCTCAGATAGAACTGATGTATACATACAGATGCCCCATTTAGTTTAGTTAATTGTTGGGATTTATCTAATATCTGGCTTAAAAAGAAAAAGCCCTTCTTTGCGGGAAGGGCTAAGATAGATCAAATATTTAGATCAGATTATTTTATTAAAAGCATTTTTTTTGATTGTATAAAGTCACCTGCTTTGATTTGATAATAATAAATACCGCTGCTTAAATTACTTGCATCAAATATAACTTCATGATTACCGGCCTCTCGAGTTTCATTTACTAATTCGACAATTTTTTTTCCTAATATATCATAGACTTTTAATGTAACAATACTTTTTTCCGGCAACTGATATGTGATTTTGGTTGTTGGATTAAAAGGATTGGGGTAATTCTGATCTAACTTATATTCAGTGGGAATTGAGTTTGTTATATTTTTTATACTCGTCGGTGAACTTATTACTCCTAATTTTATTTCTGATAAGTGTTTGAAATATATTGTGTAGTAATTTTCATCAACTACTTTTCTTATCCCTTCAAAATCCGGTTCTAATCCATTTTCTGCGAAAAATGGGAATAATAAATCTATATTATAATTTAATAGTTCCATCAAAGAATCAATATTACTTCTCGGTATTTTAAGATATCCTTCTTTGTTTTTATTAAAATAATAATATTCAAGAGGATTGTGGGATCCGGACGAATCTCCAATAACAGTAAAACTTAGATATAATACTTCAACTATTTCTTCAGTTTTTGGACTATCTATTAATCCATTTTCACACATTCCCTTCAGCATAAATTCTATTTTAATATTTTCATTTAGACTTCCTTTAGGGAAAAATAACTCAGCATTAATTAAAGAGTTATAATAAGGTTGGAAAGCTGAATATTGATTCGGAATATTATATTCAGGAAACTTCATAGTTTGGCCCTCAGAGAAATTTCCTTCTTCAATTATAAGGTGAGTTTGCGAGTTATCGCAATTTGGAAATATTATTTTATATGTAATATTTTTTGAAGTACTTATTTTTTCATTATATAATTTTAATATTTCATTTTCGCCTAAGATTCTATTATATATGCGTACATCATCTAACGATCCTTTGAGATATTCTAATTCTCCATCTGCATCAACACCAAAATATAAAGGATCTGAATTGATCATCCTTGTATTAGTTATACTAATTTGATTATCTAACTTTCCATCCAAATAAAGTAAAATTTTTGTAGGTGTATAAGTTGCAACTAAATGATGCCATTCATTTAATGGAATTGATTTCGAAGTAATTATTGTTTGTGTTTTATCTGTACTATAATGATTAAGATTAGCAGCGATTCTGCCGTGTACATTATCAGAGATACAATAATTTGAAATTGTATCACCTTTACAAATAAATCCTGCATATTGGATATGATTATCAATCGAGAACCAAAAACTATACGACAATGTATTGTTCTGCTTTAAATTAAGTTCATCAAAATGGGGAACTTCTATCCTACAATCTATTCCATTAAAATGAATAGCTGAATTTAAATTATTAAATCTATCACTTATCCATTCAAAATTGCCAAAAATTGTTCCATTGTGCTCATTCCCACTTTCATCTTTTGTATTTTTGTTTAATGGATAATATGCAATTAACCCATCATTTTCATTCATATTAACTATTGAGAAAGAGCCATCGCTAATTATATACTGACCATACTTTGGGGCACTTATTCTAATTTTACAATTATATGATGGTGTATTAGGGACATACCAGCTTTCATATTTCCCAATATTTGGTATGTTTTCAACTATGTTAATCCAATTAGCGCCCTCATCAATTGAATAATCAATATTTATATTGCCTTTGTTTGTTAAAGGAATAAATTTAATTGTTGGTATACTTCCTATGATTATTTTATCACCATCTTTAGGTGATATTATTGAAATAGACTCATTTGATCTTTCGTTAAATAGAGCAAAAACATCGTTTGGATTTAAATATCTTTTATAAATCCTAATATCATCTAATTTTCCATTAAAGTATTCCGCTTTTCCGCTTGCTTCAACTCCAAAAAATAATGGATCAGAATTGATTATTGGCGTCTTGGGAAAAGTAATTTGATTATCGAACTGCCCATCTACATAAAGCATGATTTTGGTCTGTGTATATATTGCTACTAAATGATGCCAATAAGTAAATGTTAATGATTTAGTGCTAGTTGCACTTATCCAATTATTGGAACTATTAGAACTAATATTTGCAGAAATTTTACCATCAGAATTATTTGTAATGCCATAGTTTGTTATATTATTTCCTTTAAATAATAGTCCTCCACTCTTATTTGATATGGTAAACCAAAGACTAATTGAAAGAGTATCATTTTCACTCAAATTAAAGTCTTCATTATGTGGAACTTCTATTCTACTATCAATTCCGTTAAATTTTACTGCAGAATAATAACCACCAGCTCTATCATTAACCCAGGTTATGCCACCGAATAATGTCCCATCAAGCTCGTTGCCGCTAATATCCATTCCACATTTTACAAAAGAATAGTTAGCAATTAGTCCTTTACTAATGTCAAATTCTGGCAATGTTGTAAAATCAGTTCCATCAAATTTAAATAAAGTAAATCCGCCTAACCATAGAATATCATTTTTACCAACACATATGGAATGTAGTACATCAAAGTTATAATTTGAATTATCCTTATTATAAATAGTCCATTTGATTCCGTCGAATTTTAATAATCCAACACCATCATCACACGCAGCCCATAAACAGTTTTTACTGTCAAAAACGATCTTATCTATTCCATAAGAAAAATTTGTAGGTTCATCAATTTTGTACGTGGTAAAATTACTACCATCAAAACTTATTACAGCATTTCCTTGTCCAATCCATATTATACCATAATTATCTACACCAATTGCCCCAGAACTATTATATAATAATGGTGAATTGTTAATATTGTATACTGTCCAATCATTCCCATCATAAGAAACTATTCCGTTATTTGTTCCTATCCAAATATTTCCCAAACTATCTTTTGCAATAGAATAAATTCTATTCGAAGGTAATCCTGAATTTTCCATATTAAAAAAAGTAAATTTCTTACCGTCGAATTTTATCAGACCGTTTAGCGTGCTGCCTAAATAAGATGTATCTTGAATTAATGTAAATCCACGATTTGATGTGATCCAAATATCATTATTGTTCACAACAAATTGTGATTCCTGGAAATAATTTCCAGGTAAATTGGAATTTTCTATATTATAGATTTCCCAATTTTTACCTTTGAATTTCATTAAACCTTCATTCGTTCCAATCCACTTATTCGCATCATTATCTATTATTATATTTCCAGTATTCTTAGGATAATCTCCGTTCACAATTTCAAAATTTTCATTATTCGTATTAAATTTAACCAAACCTTGAGATCCGGATGAAGTTCTTCCGCAAGTTAACCAAAGAGTGTCATTTTCGAGTACTAAATCATTAGGGAAATATTCTATTTGAGAAAATAAACTTATACTTGGTATACAATAACAAGTAAACATAAATACATAAAATAAATTTTTCATTTCGACTCTCATATCATTGAATTATGATTTAATTGAAAAAATTTTATTATTTATTCTTCGGGAGAGAAGTACTTTGAGGTTGGTTGAATTATCTTATGATTCAGCAATCTTATTTTCTTACTCTCTCGGAGTAGGAAAAATCACTTATTGTAACTAAGTATTAACTTCTATAATAGTCAATAATTATTTTAAGTTTTTTATATAAAAGATTACTCTAAATAGACTTCGAGTATTATTTAATTGTATTCGTTTTAGAAGTAAAATATCATACAAAAAAAGCACAAATTGCAGAGATATAAAATTGGAATAAATGATTCTTAGAATAACAAATTAATATTATTTCAATTCTATATTAGTTTGATAAAAACTTGATTGATTTGTTTTTAGAATTGGCTTAAATTAGATGTAAAGTGAATGAGATAATATTTGGTTGGATGAGTTTGTTTTGGTGTATAATTTTTAATTTTTAACTCAATACCTTCGAGATTTATAAATTATTCTATAAACCTCGAAGGATTAAAAATTAAAACAGATTAAGATTAAATTACTAAAGCAAGAATGGCAAAAATATCAATAACTATAAGCATAATTGATACTTCTTCTCTTTTACCGATCGCAATTTTAATTATCGTCCATGAAATAAAGCTCCAAATAATTCCTTGTGTAATTGAATATGTTAAAGGAATTAATATCATACCGAGGAACGCGGGAATCGCGTCATCAAATTTTGACCAATTGATCTTTAGAACAGGTTTCATCATAAAAACTCCGACCAAAATCAAAGCCGGTGAAGTTGCAATTGATGGAACAACGGATAGAAGCGGTGAAAAAAATATAAAAGGTAAAAACAATAATCCAGCAACAACAGCTGTCATTCCGGTTCTTCCTCCTTGTTCAACTCCAGCGGCAGATTCAATATAACTTGTACCTGAACTTGTTCCGAATAAACCAGAAATTGTAGTTGAAACAGCGTCAACAAGTAAAGATTTTTTTATATTTCTCGGTTCACCGTCTGCATCTGTAATATTTGCAGCTTCGGCAACACCAATAAATGTAGAAATTGAATCAAACATATCTGTAAATAAAAATGCAAAAATTACCGGAAACAACGCAAACTGAAGCGAGTTTACAAAATCTAGTTTTAGTATCAAACTGAAATCAGGCATTGCCATTAATCCTTTCCATGTAACTAAAGTAGGAACACCATAATTTATAGCTGAGGCATCTCCGTAAAATCTACCAATTGGTATAGATAAAATTGTTGTAATGATAATTCCAATTATTAAAGCACCCTTAACATTTTTAATTATCATTATTGAAGTAATAAATAACCCAATTAAAAATGTAACAATTATGGGATTTAATTTCGTAATTGAAACCAAAGTAGCTGGATTATCAACAATAAATTTGGCATTAACAAAACCAATGAATGTAATGAATAATCCAATTCCGGCTGCGATTGCGTATCTTATTTGTTTTGGAATTGCTTTAACTATCAATTCACGGACTTTTAGTACAGATAAAATTATAAAAACTATTCCCGACCAAAAAACGGCGCCAAGCGCAACTTCCCATTTAACGCCCATTCCCAAGACAACGGAAAAAGTAAAAAAAGCGTTTAATCCCATTCCGGGAGCTAAAACAATCGGGTTGTTTGCATAAATACCCATCATTATACTGCTGAATGCTGAAACTAAAACAGTAGCCGTTAATACACCGCTGAAAGGCATTCCGGTAGCTGAAATAATTGCCGGATTAACAACAATAATATACATAGTTGCCAAAAAAGTAGTAATTCCCGCGAGTATTTCGGTTTTTAAACTTGTATTATATTTTGAGAAATTTAAAAATTCGTTCATTTTATTCTACCTGTTAATTTAGTTAGAAATTCCATTTTACGGCTAATGTTGGGTTAATTTGTATTTTATCTTTTAAAGGAATAAAGTTATTACTAATTTCAACTTCACCTCCAACAGCAAAGTGCGAGTCAACATTAAACCAAAGTTGAGGTTCAGTCAATAAAACCAACTCTTTACCGTCGGTATACCAATAATCTCCGCTCCATAAATCTAAAAATCCGGTAAAAATAAGTTTGCCTTCAAAAAATGGTTTAAACCAAACTGTTGTTAATTGATAGTCCATACCTTCGGATAAATAATCTTTTCTTAAAAGCAGATCGGTATTTAAAGTAACAAACCCTAAATTTATAGGATAACTTGCGCCGGCAAGAACAATGTGACCTAGCGGTCCCCAGGGAGCTGTTCCATCATTATATTGGATAGTTCCTGCTAATCCTCCTGTTCCGGGAATTGTAAGATATCTGGCAATTTCAAAATATGCTAAAGCAATTGAATTATTTCCGGACGCGTTATAATCAAAATCAATAAAGAAGAATGTGGAGCCGTATTCATCGGGTTTAAACATCTCTATTGTTGAGGTAAAGTATTTTCTATCTTTTCCAAAATCATAATGAAGCTGAATGTTCTGCGCAAAAATTGAAGACGCAATAAAAAGTAAAATTGAGAATGTAAATTTCTTCATGTAATACTCCTGATATTAATTGTTTTTTGGTAAAATAATATTTAGTAAAACGCCAATAATTCCTGCCAAACCAATACCGGCAAGTTGAAAATTTCCAACTCCTAAT
The DNA here is from genome assembly GCA_016713565.1 of Ignavibacteriota bacterium. Taxonomy (NCBI): domain Bacteria; kingdom Pseudomonadati; phylum Ignavibacteriota; species Ignavibacteriota bacterium. Next base: position 879,011 of record JADJOX010000008.1, on the reverse strand, counting down.
GACATGTCCCCTATTCCAAAAACAAGAATTATGGCAACAATAACCAAGTTTCTTGAGTTTGACATATCAATTTTATTTTTAACTAAAGTTCCAATTCCAATAGCCGCGATCATTCCAAATAAAAGGACTAAAATTCCGCCCATAACGGGAATAGGAATTGTTTTTAATACTCCGCCTAACTTTCCAAAAAACGCCAAAGATATTGCAAATATTGCCGCTATTGTCATTAGTTTAGTTTCAAATCTTTTTATAAGCGCAACTGCTCCGGTAACTTCCGAATAAGTTGTATTTGGCGGACCGCCCAAAACTGAAGCAAAAATTGTAGCAACGCCGTCACCAAGTAGTGTTCTGTGCAAACCGGGATCTTCAAGAAAATCTTTATTTGAGATTTCTGAAATTGCCATAATATCGCCGACGTGTTCAATTGCCGGAGCTATAGCGACCGGAAGAATAAATAAAATTGCGGAGATATTTAGAATAGGAAATTCATATGTTCCAGCGTTTATGGCTTCTATCCACGGAATCATAAACCATTTTGCGTCGGTTATTGGCTGAAAATTTACTTTGCCCAATATTATTGATAGTAAATATCCTCCGGCAATTCCGCTAATAATAGGAATTAACTTAAAGATCCCTTTTCCTTTAAGTACAACAAAAATCGTCACAAATAATGAAAACAATGCGACTATTATAGCGGTCGAATCTAAATTTGTACTTCCATCAAAATTCTTTGTCATTCCAACAGCTACAGGAGCTAAATTTAAACCAATTATCATTATAACCGGTCCGGTAACTATGGGAGGTAAATATTTTTCAATAACTTGAACTCCTTTTGCTTTCACCAATAATGAAAGAACAACATAAATTAATCCGGCACTTGCTAATCCGCCCAAAGTTGCACCAAGTCCAAATTCTTTAATTCCAATTTGAATAGGAGCAATAAACGCAAATGAGCTTGCCAAAAAAATAGGAACTTTTCGTTGAGTAATAAACTGAAATATTAATGTTCCTCCTCCAGCTGTAAACAAAGCTAAAGAAGGGTCCATTCCTGTTAATAAAGGAACAAGTACAAGAGCGCCAAACGCCACAAAGAGCATTTGCATACCAAGTATAATATCGTTAGATGTGTTATTTTTCAATACTGCACCTTTAGAGTAGTTAATAATGATAGTTAATTATGTAATATTTTTAAGAAGTGTGAATTATATTGGGAATGAAAAATAGCAAAAAAAGGATAAAATCAAATAGGAAAAGAGCTTTTTATCTTTTTATTTTTAAATTACATAAAGTAACTACTATAATGATATACGAGTTCCGCATTCTGGAATAGGCAGGCTTTCTTCGTTTGTAATAATACTTTCATTATTTGTTGATACGCAAAAATTTATAGCTGCTTTTATCTTTGGCTCCATGCTGCCTGAACCAAATTCACCAGTATCGAGATATTTTTTAATTTCGCCCACTTTAATTTTACCGAGTTCTTTTTGATCTTTTTTGTTGAAGTTTATATATACTTTAGGAACGTCGGTAACAATGTAAAATTTATCAGCGCCAATTTCTTTTGCAAGAACAGAGGATGCCAGATCTTTATCAATTACAGCTTCAATGGCTTCCAAGTATCCGTTATCATGTTTATAAACTGGCACTCCGCCCCCGCCAACGGCAATTACAATTGTACCTTTATTTGCAATAGATCTTATAACTTCTTGATTCATTATCTTTAAGGGAACCGGAGATGCTACGACTTTTCGCCATCCCCGATTCCTCGAATCCTTCTTAAATATCCAATTGTTTTTTTTAGCAAGTAAATCCGCTTCTTCTTTTAGATAAAATGGCCCGACCGGTTTTGTAGGATTTTCAAATGCCGGATCATTCTTATCTACTAGAACTTGCGTTACTAGAGTTACAACATTTTTCTTAATTTTTTCCTCGTTAAAAACATTTCTTAACTGGCGCTCTATCATGTAGCCAATGCCGCCTTGGGAATCCGCTACGCATATATCCATAGGCATTTGAGGAATTTTATACTTTTCATAACCTGCTTCATTTCGTAAAAGTATGTTTCCAACTTGCGGTCCGTTCCCATGTGTTATAATCAAATTATAATCATTTTTTATCAATCCAACTAATTGTTTACAAGTATCGAAAGTATTTTTTTCTTGTTCGTCAATTGTACCAATTTCATTTCCACGAAGAAGCGCATTGCCGCCTAGCGCAATAACCGCAAGCTTTTTTTTCATATAATACCTTTTTCATTCATAATTGTTCTTAACGTAATCGAACCAATTTCCTGGAGTTCGTACATAACTCTTGTTGAAGGTTTATTTATTTTCAAAATCCTTCCAAGATCAATCGGTGTACCAATAACAACAGCATCGCAATCAACTTTATTTATTGTTTCTTCCAAGTCTTTAATCTGCTCTTCTCCATAACCCATAGCAGGAAGTAAAATTCCAATATTCGGATATTTTGCAAATGTTTTTGAGATTGAGTTTACGGTAAAAGGACGAGGATCAATTATTTCTATTGCTCCCAATTTTTGCGCTGCAACAGTTCCAGCTCCGTATTTCATTTCACCGTGTGTCAAAGTTGGACCATCTTCAACTACTAATACTCTTTTATTTTTTATAATCTCGGGTTTATCAACAATTAATGGTGAAGCACCTTCTATAATTACAGCGTCGGGATTAACCATTCTTGAATTGTTTATAACAGTCAAAATATCTTCAGGTCTTGCCGAATCTATTTTGTTTACAATAACCGCATCTGCCAGTCTTAATGATGTATTCCCGGGATAGTAAGTCAATTCATGCCCCGGACGATGCGGATCGACAACAGTAAAAGTTAAATCAGGTTTATAAAATGGCATGTCATTATTTCCGCCATCCCACAAAATAACATCCGCTTCTTTTTCCGCTTCACGAAGAATTGCTTCATAATCAACACCAGCATAAATTATTCCGCCAAGTGCAATATGCGGTTCATATTCTTCTATTTCCTCAATTGTACAATCGTGTTTTGATAAATCTTCCAGTGCCGCAAATCTCTGAACTTTTTGTTTTACCAAATCGCCGTAGGGCATTGGATGACGGACAGCAACAACTTTTTTTCCTTCGTCTCTAAGTATTTTAACAATTTTACGCGAAGTTTGAGATTTACCGCATCCGGTTCTGGTTGCAAGAACAGCAATTACCGGTTTTGTACTCTTTATCATTGTTTCGTCTGCGCTGAGTAATTTAAATGAAGCCCCAGCCGCATTTACTATTGAGGCTTTAGTCATTACGTAGTTAAAAGGAACGTCGGAATAAGAAAAAACCACTTCTTGAACCTTAAGTTCTTTTATTAAATTTACTAACTCACTTTCATCATAAATTTTTATTCCGTTAGGATATAATTTGCCGGCAAGTTCAGCAGGATAAATTCTTCCATCAATATTTGGGATTTGTGTAGCTGTAAAAGCGACTACATTATAATCTTCATTATCTCTAAATACTACATTAAAATTATGAAAATCTCTTCCGGCTGCACCCATAATTAGAACATTTTTTTTCAACATGGTAACTCCATTCTGTATAATATTACAATTTTTAGTATTTATTTTAATTTTTTAATATTTATTTTAATAATCAAAAATAATTTGTTTGCATTTATTATCGTAAATTACTAAAAATTTTCTGAAAAGGAAGTAAAAAATTAATGAAAAATTTAACTGTGATATTTTATGGAAGAGAAAGGAGTAGATTTAAACTTCTACTCCACTGTTACACTTTTCGCTAAGTTTCTTGGCTGGTCAACGTTTAATCCTTTTTTAACCGCAATATGATAAGCAAGTAATTGTAAAGGAATTACGTTTAAAATTGGCATAAGCAATCTTTTTGTTGTTGGAATTTTTATTGAATAATCAACTATTTTATCAATTTCTTCGTCATTTTCACTTGCAATTGCTATAATTTTACCGCCTCTGGCTTTAACTTCCTGAATATTACTTAATACCTTATCGTATACAGAATCTTTAGGAGCTAAAAATATTACAGGCATGTTTTCATCTATTAATGCAATTGGTCCATGTTTCATTTCGGCAGCGGGATAACCTTCCGCGTGAATATATGAAATTTCTTTCAATTTCAATGCACCTTCTAAAGCAACCGGAAAATTGTATCCCCTTCCTAAATAAAGGAAATTAGTCGCATTTACAAACTGTTCTGCTATTTTTTCAATTTCATTATTTAATTTTAAAATCTTTTCTACTTTATCTGGAATTGTTTTTAATTCTTTTATTATTTCAACTCCATCCTGCGGACTTGTTATTTTTCTTCTGCCTATAAGCAGTGCAACAAGCGCAAGTACAATAACTTGGGATGTAAATGCTTTTGTTGATGCAACTCCAATTTCAGGACCGGCATGTAAATAAACGCCTGTTTCTGTTTCACGGGCAATTGAACTTCCTACAGCATTTACTAATCCAACTGTTAAAGCTCCCCTTCGTTTCGTTTCTTTTAGTGCCGCCAAAGTATCAAGCGTTTCTCCGCTTTGAGAAATAAATATAACCGTGTCATCCGGAGTTAAGATAGGATTTCTATACCTAAATTCCGAGGCATATTCGACTTCTACCGGAATATTTGTATATTGTTCAAACATGTATTCGCCGACTAATGCCGCATGCCATGAAGTTCCGCAAGCTGTAATAATTATTCTTCTCGATAATGCAATTCTATCTAAGTAACCATGCAATCCGCCAAGCTTTGAAATTCCATCTTCTTCAAGCAGTCTTCCTCTTAGTGAGTTTCTTAAAGATTCAGGCTGTTCCATAATTTCTTTAAGCATAAAATGAGGATAACCGCCTTTGCTGATTTCATTTAAAGTCAATTGGACTTCTTGGATTTCCTTTTGAATTTTTTCGTCAAAAATTGTTTTTACTTTTATGCCGTCTTTGCTGATTTCAGCCATTTCGTGATCTTCTAAGTAAATAACTTTACTAGTATGTGCGATAAGCGCATTAACGTCAGAAGCAATATAATTTTCGCCAATTCCAACTCCAATTACTAACGGCGAACCATTTTTAGCAACAATAATTTTATCTGGTTGATCTTCATGAAATAAGGCAATTCCGTAAGTCCCTTCAACTTCGTTTAACGCAAATCTTACACCTTGAAAAAAATCACCTTTAAGCTTAATGTTTTTGTCTATCAAATTTACAAGTACTTCAGTATCGGTATCGCTGTAAAATTTATATCCCTCAGCAGAAAGAGCTTTTTTGATAACGGCATAATTTTTAATAATTCCATTGTGGATTATAAATAAATTGTCTTCATTGTTTGTGTGAGGATGTGAATTTCTAACATCAGGAACGTCGTGCGTTGCCTATCTTGTGTGTCCAATTCCAATTTTAGCAAAATGTCCGTTTCCATTTAAATTTTTCTCTAATTCGGTTACTTTGCCTTTAACTTTTATATTTTCAGCTATATTTTCGGAATTTATAAACCCAATACCTGCTGAGTCATATCCGCGATATTCTAAGCGTTTTAAACCTTCAACCAAAATAGGCACACAGTTTTTATCTCCAATATAACCAACTATTCCGCACATTTTTGCTCCTTTTTAAATTTTACTTAAGCAATAAAAAGAAAATTTCCAGTTTTGGAAATTTTTAATTTGCTATTTTACGGTTTAAAGTATGCCATTCTTAAAACATCATGCTCAATTCCATCAATTATCAAATCTTTTTTAAATAAACCTTCTATTTCAAATCCAATTTGCCGATTTAACGAAATGTTATTTATATTTGTTTCAATTGTGTTTATATAAATTTTATTTAAGCCCAAAAAAATAGTGCAATATTCAATCCACTTAATTGAAGCTTCTTTGGCAAATCCTTTACCTCTATATTCCAAATCGCCAATTAATTTCCTCATTTCCCCTTTTTTATTTTGGTTGTCAATATTCAAAATTGCCAGTAAACCTATCTGTAGATCATTTTTAAGCGTAATTGTTGCAAATTTATTTTTATTATCGGAGAGAATAAATTCTTTGTTAATGTTTTGGTGTGTAGTCGTGGAAAGAAGAAATTGGCGGCTCGTCTCATTCTCAAACCATTTTTCAATAATTTTTTTATCTTTCTTTTCCGAAAATTCTCTGATCTTTAAATTTTTCGTTATAAGAGGAAATTTATAGTCATCTTCAATAATTCTTATTTCCGGATGAATTTCCGAAATTTCCTTTTTCTCTATTGTCATTCCTAAAATTTCATTTGTAAGTTTTATATAATCACTTGTTTCAAATCCCATCATTAGTGTTTCATGGTAAATACTTTTTGCCAATGCCATCAAATTTACAGCTGAACTTACTTCACTGTTTTGCTTTTTCATTTTATCTCTAGTATTTAATTAGTAACAAAAATTAATTCCGAATGAAAACTTGGCGCTCAATATTATTATCGTTAAAAGAATAAATTTATTTTGAAACCAGCAAAGAGGAAATTTAAGAAACCCTATTCTGCAGCAAAAACGGATATTTATATATCAAATTTTTAGAATAACTGAATTATTGGAAAATTCACTAACTACTAAAATATAAATATTAACAAAATTTAGAAAATTTATTTAAAGAAATTTATTAACTAAAAAAAGTTAACCATTATAAATAAATATTATATCTATAATTTGACAAAAAGTATTTTTTGTAATTTTGAATAATTTCATTATTTTTAACTTGAATATTCATTTATTGTTATGGACATAACAGAACAAGATCTATTCAAATATATAATGTATCCAGAATCCCTTTCAGAGGATACATATAAATTCATATTTGCAAATGAAAGCAAGTTTGAAAAAGAATTAGATTTTCTGAAACAATTGAATGCCGACCTTAAAAAACCGACAGAGGATTCTACACTAGAAAAACTTTACAAGAGAATTGAAGAACAAAATTCTTTTGGTAAAATTATTTTAGAACTTGAAGAAAAATCCGGGAAAAACAGTAATGAAGAATGCTTTTTAGCAGCCGCTTCTATTATAAATAAAGACGAAATTAAATGCGCAACTTTTGTGGATAAAAATAAAAGCTATATTTTGAAGATGGTCACAAAAAACTCTGAAAGTAAATTTTATCTATTTACAAAAAATTTAGTTCAAAATAAAATTGTGAATATTACTTTTTTACCATCTAATAAAAAACTTTCCGCAAATATTAATGAATTTCCAATAATTTGCTCTTGGATTGAAGTTATTAATAAAGTTGAGATCAGTTTTTCTTGATGGCTTTATTAATTCACAGCATTTAGAATTGCCGCAAATCCTCCGCCTTTTGCCAAATGTAATTTCAGAGTTTCCCCTTTTGAAATTTTACCTTCTGAAAATTTTATGTCGCTCGCATATTTATTTGCATTTTTACCGTCAACAGCCAAATTGATATTATATAATTGTTTATCCACAAAATCTAATTTTATCTCTAAATTTCTTTCAGTCCAATTTGTAATACCGCCAATATACCATACATTGTCTTTTTTACGTGCGACAATCACGAATTCACCAACTTTACCGTCAATAACATGAGTGTCATCCCAAGTAGTTGGAAATTTAGAAATAAATTCAGCGGATATTGGATTTGCATAATAGTTTGAGGGACAATCAGCTAACATTTGCAGCGGACTTTCATAAATAGCGTAAAGCGCAATTTGATGGGCGCGAGTTCCTTGGCTCATCGGTTTTGAAAAAATTGATTTAAAATTTCCTTCTTCTGAATTTATCATAGCGCCCGGCGTATAATCCATTGGTCCGGCTAACATTCTGATAAAAGGAATTGTACAATCATAAGCCGGAGTAATTTCTTCACTCCACTTGCAATTTTCCAATCCTTTTACGCCTTCGTTTGAAATATAATTCGGATATTTTCTAAACAAACCGCTTGGTTTATAGGCTCCGTGAAAATCGACAAGTAAATGACGCTCGGCAGCCTCAATTAAAACCTTTTCATAATATTCAACCATTTTCTGATCAGCTCTTTGCATAAAATCTACTTTAATTCCTTTAACACCAAGTTCCTTAAAGAGATCTAAAACTTCTTCCAATTTTTCATCCAAAGGTTTCCATAAAACCCATAGTATTACACTCACATTTTTGCTTTTTCCGTATTCTATTAATTCTTTCAAATCGAGGTTATCATTACTTTCCAAAATATTTGTTGTAGTTTTCGACCAGCCTTCATCAAGAATAATATATTCCAAACCGTACTTGTTTGCAAAGTCGATATAATATTTATATGTATTTGTATTAATGCCAGATTCAAAATCAACGCCGTAAATGTTAAGAGCATTCCACCAATCCCATGCAACTTTCCCGGGTTTAATCCAACTTGTTTCTTTAATAACGCTTGAATCAGATAAAATATAAACTAATTGATTTTCTATAAGTTCTTTATCCTTTTCGCTTACCATAAAAATACGCCATGGAAAATTCCTATTTCCATTGGATGAAGAAATAAAATTATCTTCTGTAATTATTTCCGATCGGTCTGAAGATTCTTTTGGTTCTGATTTGATAACATATTTTGGAAATATTCCTTTCAATTTATTTGACAAACTTCCGGATAAAAATAAATTTGGATAGCTGTAAAGTCCCGATTCGGTTATACCGATTTTAAGTCCGTTATTGCAATCGACCAATGCCGGCAATGAACAAAATTGATTTTCTTTTATTTCATTAAGTTTAATGTATTTATATATTCTTTCATAATGTGAAATAAAACTTTCCTCTTCTGGGAAGTAAATTGAAAAATTTTGAGAAAAATTAAGGTCAACAATTTCATTAACAACTTTAATTTGTTTGTCAAAATTGCTGATTATTCTATACGCAAAACCATTATTGTAAGCTCTGAAATCAACCCAAATATTATTGGCGTAAACTAATAATAATTCATTGCACTGATTTTCAATCACGGAAGTTTTTTGGGAAACCGGAGGGAATATTTTTTCTTTTATCTCAGAATTTCTGAAATTAATTATTTTCTCATTTTTTGAAGGAAATAATTCCCCGTCTATATTTATAGCAATTTCACAGTTTTCAAGTATGTTCGTTTCGTTAAATGAAAAAGTATATCTTAACCCGTTATTATTTTCAACTTTGGCTGATAGTTTTCCATCTGGTGATTTTAAAACATAATTTTGAGAAAATACATTTACAAACAAAACCATTAAGAACACAAATAGAAATTTGATTTTCATTTTTAACTCTAAATTTATTTTATATTTTATTCTTGCTTATCCAACTCAAATAACTTTCTTGAGTATCCGTTTTTCTCAAATATTGAAAAGCATATTTCCATTTCTTCTTTACTCAATTTTGGAGTTCTGCTCAAAATCCAGCCGTATTTTTTGGAAGGCGTACCGATAGCGGCATATTTATAATTTTTGTCCAAGCCTAAAATCCAATAATCTCCCCAAAAAATATTCCAACCAAAAATACTTACAAAACTAACTTCCAATTTAGAATTTGATTTTTTATCAACGACTCTCGCAATTCCATCAGCGGAATCAAATTCGCCTTTTTCATCAATACATTTATTCACTACTTCAATATCGCCTTCGTTGTTTATTTTATATGTTGCCGTTGTATTTTTTACACATTGATCTTGAAACGAATTAGGGATTTTCGCAATTTCATACCAAGTACCAACATACTTATTCAAATCTACTGAATCTACAGTTGTTATTTTATTATAATCATCAGTTTGGGAAAAATAAAATATCGGCAGAATAAAAAGAAAAGTTAATGATTGAATTAGTTTTATTTTCATGTTATTTATTTATTAATTTTCGCAAAATCTCCTTGAGTATCAGCGTCAAAAAGAATTTCTCTGTATTTACATTCCCAAAAATATTTATTTATTTCTTCTGATGCTGAAAGATTTCTTAGGTTTGAATTAAAATCGGCGGCGATAATTTTTTTTATAACTTTTTGATTAAAAACAATCGGGTGTCCTTTTTCGCCATTGAATTTTGGCTGTATCCAATCAAACTGAGTATTATTTATTGAAATTAATTCATTATAAAATACTTCAGGTATATTCGGCTGATCGACAAAATGATAAATTACAAAGTCGGAATAACAATTTGTCAAACCGCATTGAAGTGAAGTGAACATTCCATTTTCATAATTAGAGTTGTATATGATCTCAATTTTTTCTTTAATATTTTCAGGAAGATTATTTATTTCGTCAATAATTTTTTGCGAATTAAAACCTGTAACAATGATAATCTTCCTGCAAATTAGATTAAGTTTTAAAATAATGTTCGCAAGAAAAGAAATGCCTTTATAAGTCAACAATGGTTTAAAGTCGCCCATTCGTTTAGATAAACCTGCGGTAATTATTAATCCGTTCAAATAAATTGCACCATAATTTTGAATTGCAGAACTGTTAGTAGAGTTAGAAATCATTTTATAATTAAAGTTAATTTAAAATGATTTATTAAACTATAATGTATCTATTTATATTTTTAAATTAATTCGTTAATCCAATTTTCATATGATTTAACTTCGGGGATTGAATTCCAGCTTTTGAGTGATAAAATATCTTTCAATCCGTTTCCGGTTATCATAATTATTGAATCACCGTATAATTCATTTTTGTTTGATAATTTTATATAACCCGCAAAAGAAGCCGAAGCCGCGGGTTCGGCTAGAATTCCAAATTGCCTTGATAATATTTTTTGCGCGAATATAATTTCCTCATCACTGACTTTAATTCCCTTTCCATTTGTATTTTTAATTGCTTCAACGGCTGAATATAAATTTCTCGGAGCTCCGGCATTAATGCTGTCGGCAATTGTAACAGCAGGTTTGTATTCATAATTTCCGTATTCCAGATAATCAGCAATTGCACTGCTGCCTTCAGCTTGAACTGCAATTAATTTTGGTAAATTTTCAATCCATCCAAGTTCAAATAATTCTCTTATACCTTTATAAATTCCCGAAATTATAACGCCATCACCAACAGGAATAAAAATATTTTCCGGCAAATTCCCGTTCAATGAAATAAACATATCGTAAATGGAAGATTTTTTTCCTTCAATTGTAAGCGGATTATAGGCCGTGTTTCTGTTATACCAATTTTTCTTTTTTGAAATTTCCAAACAAAGATCAAACGCCAAATCATAATCTCCGTCAACTACAAAAATATTTGCCCCAAATGATTGTATTTGTATACGCTTGCTTTCCGGAATATTTTTCGGCACAAAGATATTTGATCTTAAACCAAGTCTTGCACAAATTCCGGCAAGTGAAGAACCCGCATTTCCTGTAGACGCGGCAGAAATTTCATTTATTCCTAATTGAATTGCTTTTACTGCGACTAATATTGATGCTCTATCTTTATACGATAAAGTAGGATTTCTTGAATCGTCAAAAATCTTTATTACTTTATTTCCATAATTTATTTTGGAAATCGGATTTTCGGAAAGTACAAGTTTGTTAAGTTTTGTTTCCGATATATGATCAATTTCATTATTCTTAAATTTTATCGGCCACAAATAAGGATACTGCCAAAATTTACCGGCACTTTTTTCTAAAAACTCTTTTTTAGTGATCTTCTGACTTATATGGTTGTAGTCATAAATTATCTCCAAAACTCCAACAAGCGGTTTATTTTTTTCTAATTTTCCGCATTTTGGACATAGATAAATTTCGTTACTTTCAATTTCACTAGAATTAAATTCCGACTTACAATTAAAGCATTTATAACAATAGTTGTTCAGCATATATTTCTATTAAATAATTAAAAAAATCAGTTAAAAGTATTTCGATTATTGGATGCATTAAAATTTACTAAATTTTTTGATTTATCCGCAGATCATAAATTCTTTGTTTATGTTTAATTTTTATTGATCAAAACATTCAATATTATTAATTTTAGAACATTTTAACTTTATTTCATTTAAATCTTTTTATTATAATCCAAATTTCTTACTTTTTTATAGTAATTATTTTTCTAATATTTATAAATTTAAGAAGATAAAGATATGGCAAACAGCTTTTTCAAAACCATTAATAACTCAATTAAACATTGGTACATGCCTTTAATTGTCGGTATTATTTTCATCTTAATTGGTTTATATACATTTTTGTCTCCACTCGAATCATATGTTGCTTTATCAATTTTATTTAGTATTTCATTTCTTATTTCGGGATTTTCGGAAATCATATTCTCAATTTCAAATAAAGATGAAATTGATAGTTGGGGTTGGTCACTAACTTTCGGTATCATTACTTTTGTATTAGGTAATATGCTCATATTGAATCCAGCTATATCATTAACAACTCTACCATTTTATGTTGGATTTTTAGTTATGTTTCGCTCCATTTCTTCAATAAGTTTTTCGCTTGAATTAAAAAACTTTGGAATAAAAAATTGGAAATTTTTAATGCTTTTTGCAGTTTTGGGACTACTATTTTCATTTATACTAATTTGGAATCCGCTTTTTGCGGGAATAACAATTGTAGTTTGGACAGGTCTGGCATTTATTGCTACAGGTATATTCAGCGTTCTAATATCGTTTAGATTAAAGAGATTACACAATGTAGCAAATTCTATCCCAGAGAAGTTCAATCAAAAATACAATTCAATTAGATTGGAAATTGAAAACGAACTAAAGAAATAATAACTTATGCAATAAATAATTTCCTTATAAAAAACTCCTTAATACAAATTAACTTTAATTGGTTAACTTGTATTAAAATTTCATTTATTTATACAAAACCAGATAACTAAATCTATTACTATATTTTCATTTTATGATAACTCAAGTAAACAATGTAGAATCAATTTTAGAGAGCTGGCAAAAAGAAGCTGTTAGCTTTATTCCGGAGATAATTCTGGCAATTATAGTTTTTATCTTGTTTTATTTGCTCGCAAAGCTAATTGTTAAATTAAGTAAAAAATTTTTTTCTAGAGTGTTAAAAAGAAATTTCGAGATTACCAAAATTATTTCATCTATAATTTATTTTTTGTTTTTATTTTCAGGGACATTATTTGCTTTGCAAATATTAGGCTTAGAAAAAGTTGTAACTAAAATTTTATCAGGTGCGGGAATTATTGGAATTGTCGCTGGTTTCGCATTTAAGGATATTGCATCAAATGTTTTTGCCGGATTTTTATTAAGCATTCAGAGTCCCTTTAAAAAGGGTGATTGGGTATTAATTGACGGCGCTTATGGAACAGTAAATGAAATAGGATGGCTGACAACTACAATAAATACGGTTCCGGGTCAAGAAGTTTTTGTTCCTAACCAAATTATTTACAGCAACACTTTTACAAATTTTTCAACATTTCAGAAACGAAGAATTGTACTTGAAACAGGCGTTTCATACGGCGATGATTTAAATCATGTTAAAGATGTAGCGCTTGACGAGATGAAAAAAATACCTGAATTATTAACAGGTGAAACTATAGATTTTTACTATACTAACATTGGAAGTTCTTCATACAATTTTCAATTAAGGTTTTGGATTAAATTTAAGAATAATGACGATTATCAGAAAGCAGTAAGTGACGCAATTATATCTATTAAAAATCGATTTGCAAAAGAAAAAATTTCTATTGCATATAATGTTACAACCCTTGATTTTGGCGTTAAAGGCGGAGTTAATTTATTTGATAATGAAATTAAAATTTTAAAATAATTTTTTATTTGTAATTGTAAATTCATTTGGTGAATCCAATCATATTAAAAAATTAATTGACTATACTAAACCCAAATTATAATAAATGAAAGAATTTAGTTTAAAATCATATTTAACATCTAATTTAAATCTTAGCGATGATGAGATTTTTTCCATACAAAAAAATTGCCAAATTAGAGAATATCAGAAAGGTGAATTTTTAATTCAAAATAATGAATTTTGCAGTCATACTTTCTTTGTTGAAGACGGACTATTACGGCAATATTATTTCGATAAAAATGGCAAAGAACATATCCTGCAGTTTTTTCCCGAAAATTGGTTCGTTACCGAATACGAAACTGTTTATTTTAACGAACCTTCCAAATATTTTATTCAAACTTTGGAACCGTCTAAAATTGCATTTATTGATGATACCTTCTTAAAAAAACTTGAAGATTTATTTCCGGTTTTTAAAGATCTGAATAAACAATTATTATATAATCAAATTCGTGTTTTACAAAACAGATTAACAATGTTAATGAGTCAATCTGCCGAGGACCGTTATCTTCAATTTGTTGAAACTTATCCTGATATCCTTCTTCGAGTTCCTCAAACCATGGTTGCTTCTTATCTTTCAATAACACCAGAAAGTTTAAGCCGTATTCGCCGTGATTTAGCTTTAAGAAACAGCAAGAAATAATTTCTTAACATAAATCAATTAATAATGCTTTAACTTAAGTTAATTTTACGATATTAAAATTAACAAGGAGAAATGTTATGAAAACAAGAACAGTTGAATTAGTTTCAAAACCACCTCAACCCCACTGGGTTGGAGACGGATTTAGAGTTCACAATTTTATTCCCGGCAGTTATCATTTGGAAATGGAAAGAATGAATCCATTTATATTACTTGATTATAACTCCAAATATACTTTTCCTGCTTCAGAAACTCCGAAAGGTGTAGGTGTTCATCCGCATAGAGGATTTGAAACCGTAACAATCGCATATAAAGGAAAAGTTGAGCATCACGACAGCAGTGGCGGCGGCGGTGTAATCGGCGAAGGTGATGTTCAATGGATGACGGCAGCAGGCGGTGTCCTCCATAAAGAATATCATGAAACAGAATGGAGTAAAACAGGCGGACTATTTCAAATGGTACAATTATGGGTTAATCTTCCCTCTAAAGTCAAAATGAGTGATCCGAAATATCAAGCTATAAAAAATGAAGATATCAGTCGCCATAAACTTGATGAGAATGGAAGCGAAATTGAAGTTATTGCGGGTAATTACAAAGGTATCAACGGCAGTGCTTCTACTTTTACTCCAATACATATGTACAACGCGAAACTGAAAGAAGGAGCGGAATTTGATATTGAACTTCCTTCAAATTTTAACACAATTGTTTTAGTAATTGAAGGAAATGTTTTAATTAATGATTCCGAAAATGTACCGGTTGATAATTTAGCGCTTATGGCAAATGATGGCGAAAATTTCAAAATAAAAGCATTGAGTGATTCTGTAGTTTTAGTGTTGAGCGGTGAACCGATAGATGAACCGATAGCAGCTCATGGACCTTTTGTTATGAATACAAAAAAAGAAATTTTCCAGGCATACAGTGATTTTAATAACGGTAAATTCGGTTATTTGGAAGATTAACTTTAAAGGCTTTCGGTTATTCCGAAAGCCTTTATTATTTTTTGTAACCATGCGCGGTTCAAATTTACTTCAAGGTATAGAGAACTACATTGTTAAAGACATAATCGATTTTGCCGTATGCAGTCTATTTTCTGCTTCATCAAATACAATTGAAATATTCGGGTTATCCAAAATTTCATCCGTTACTTCATTATTTCTATCTGCCGGCAGCGCATGCATAAGTTTTACGTTTTTATCAGCTAATTTAATTCTTCGTTCATCGCAGATCCAACTTTTATACTTCGCTAAATTTTCAGCCATTTCTCTTTTACATGAAGCTTCATTTGTAAGGTAATCACTAACAGAATATTTTCCAAATCCGCCCCAGTTTTTTGGAATTACAACATGCGCACCTTCAAACGCTTCGTCCATATCATTTGTCAATTTTATACTTCCTCCTCCAGCTTCAGCATTTTTATGCGCTTTATCCAAAATATTCTGACTTAATGGGAATTCTTTTGGATTGGCAATAGTAACATCAATGCCATAACGAGGAAAAAGCAATGCTTGAGTTTGCGGTACGGAAAGCGGCTTTGAATGGGTATCAGCATAAGCCCATGCAATTGTTACTTTCAAACCTTTTGGATTTTTATCAAAATGTTCGAAAATAGTCATCAAGTCAGCCAAACCCTGAAATGGATGATAAACATCATCCTGAAGAGACATAACCGGTTTTCTTGAATACGCGGCTAATTCATCTAAATATTTTTTACCAACACCGTAAAAACAATTTCTGCACGCAATTCCGTGTCCCATTCTTGATAAAATTATAGCCGTATCCTTTGCTACTTCACCATGGGTTATTTGCATTTTGTCCGGAGTTAAATCGTGCGCGTGACCGCCAAGCTGTGTCATTCCGGCTTCCATAGAATTTCTTGTTCTTGTTGATTGCTCAAAAAACATCATAAATAATGTTTTGTGAGGCAATTCCAAATGAGGAATTTCTTTATAAAATTCATCTTTAAGTTTAAAAGCTTTATTAAATACAATATCTAATTCTTCTTTAGTCCAATCTTCACATGTTAGGAAATGTTTTCCCTTTAATTTGTTTTCCATAATTACTCCGGATAGATTTTTAATTTTTATTAATACCTTGATACAAAGTTTGCGTAAAAAGCGGTCGCTTTAACCAGATGATCAGTCGGAACTTTTTCATTCGGTGCATGCGCTAAAACTTCATTGCCAGGACCAAAACCAATTACAGGAATACCATAATAACCACGAATTGTAACCCCGTTTGTTGAAAAAGTCCATTTATCAACTTTAGGATTTGACTTAAATAAATCTTTATAAGCATCTACTCCTTTTAAAACTAAAGGATGATCTTCTTCTAATTTCCATGTAGGATAATATTTCTGCATGCCGTACTTTAATCCGGTATAAGCAATCTCTTCATAGTCCAACAGCTCTACTTTTGCATTCATATCTTTCACAATTTCTTTCACTTGATTTAAAGCTAAATCTTTATCTTCTCCCCAAGTTAATCTTCTATCCAAATGAAGTCTTGCGAAATCGGATACCGCACAAAGTGAAGGACTTTTAGATTTAAATTCTGAAATTGTAATTGTACCTTTTCCAAGGAAATCATCATTCGCTAATCTTTCATTTAATTTTTCAATTTCCAATGCTGCTCTTGATGCCATGTAAATTGCATTCTTTCCTCTTTCCGGCGCTGATCCATGTGATGATATTCCATAAAACGAAACCGCTATTTCCATTCGTCCTCTATGACCTCTATAAATATTGAGGTTTGTCGGCTCAGTAATCACTACACATTCCGGTTTTATTTTTTCTTCTTCCACAATATACTTCCAGCAAAGCCCGTCGCAGTCTTCTTCAATTACAGTTGCTGTAAAATAAATTGTTAAATCTTTTTCGAGTCCTAATTCTTTAATTATTTTTCCAGCTGTAATAAAAGCTGCCGGACCTCCTTCTTGATCAACACTTCCGCGACCGTGAACAAACCCGTCTTTTATTTCGCCGCCAAGGGGATCGAAATCCCAATTTTCTAAATTGCCCAAATCGACTGTATCTATGTGTCCATCGAAAGCAATAACTCTTGGTCCGTTTCCAATTCTGCCGATTACATTTCCTAGTCCGTCAATTCTTACCTCATCAAATCCTGCTTCTTCCATCATAGCTTTTATTTTTTCGCAGACTTCTTTTTCTTGTAAACTAAGCGATTTAACTTTTATCATTTCGGATAAATTCTTGGCAGTGTAGTCTTTATATTCTTCCGATTTTTTCAGAATTTCATCAGTAATGTTCATTATTTTTCCTCATTAAATTTTTTAAATAATCTTTCACCTTGTGAATAAATTCCGTTTAATATTTTTGATTCATTTACATTTTTAAATTTAAATTCATCCAATAATATTTCACCATTTTGCATTACTGTTTTAATTGGTCTTTCTATAATCCCATAAATGTAATGACTCCAGAAATTATTTTGGTTAAGTGGCGTTGGAGGAACATAATCCCATATTATAAAATCCGCTCTTTCAAATAATTGCAGATTCGTAAAATCCGGGAAAAACTTTTTAATAAAATTATTTTGATCAAAATATGTTTTAATCATAAAACTAAAAGAATCATCAAATGATAAGCCGGCATTACGTAATTGAAGAAATAGTTCCTTAAATGATCTTGCAACATCAGCATGCATTCCATCTGTGCCTATTAAAATTGGAATTTCTTTTGGAATCATTTTAAACTTCTGCAAACCAACTGAATTGTTCATATTGGAATCTAAATTAAAAACAAGTGAAGCTTTAGAGTTTTTAATTAACTCAAAATCTTCTTCATCCAAATGAATACCATGGGCTAAAATACTTTTATCATTTAACAAATTATACTTTTCAAATCTCAGCATCGGTTTTGCCGAATATTTTTCCTGACTTAAATGAACATCTGATTTATCTTCACAAATATGAACATGAATTCCCCAATTATTTTCAATAATTAATTTTGAAGCATTTTTTAAACTATCATTATCCAATGTGAAGGAAGCATGCAAACCCAAAAGTGATTTTGAATTTACAGTAGTATAATTTTTGAGGAAATTTATATTTTCATTAAATCCATTTTCACTTAATTCCTTTCCATTACGATCGGTAGTTTCAAAACAAAGTACATTTCTTAAATTAAAATCTTCCAGCGTTTTTGAAATTGTTCTTAAACTATCTTTGGCAAAATTAGGAGATGAATGATGATCAACAATATAAGTAACGCCATTTTGAATTGATTCAAGCGCGGCAATTTTTGCAGAAGCTTCAATCATTTCCAAATCTAAAAGTGAATCCAACTTCCACCAAAGGTTTTTTAGAATATTAGGAAAGTTTGACATGTCTCCTTTGATGTCCAAACCCTTAGCTAATCTTGAATAAATGTGATCATGAAAATTTACATTTGGGATTGTAAGGACTCTACCTTTAGCATCGATTGTTTCAGAGTTTTCTGAAGTACGTAAATTTAATAAATCAAATTGTCGAATTTCAATTTTTACAATTTTTCCTTCTTCTATTTCTAAATCACCAAAGATTGGAATAACTGAATTATCTTTAATTTTGCAAATCCAAGCATTGATAACTTTCAAGATTTTACCTCAATAAATTTACCATAACCAATTTTTTGTTCAATCTCATTTTCGCCATCCATTATTACATTTCCGCGAAGAATTGTTTTTTCTACAGTTGCGTTAAAGGACAGTCCTTCAAATGGAGTGTATTTCCCTTTGCTTTTCATATTTACTGATTTAACAATTTCAGAATCCCATAAATTTATTAATGCAAAATCAGCATCAAATCCTTCTTCTATTTTCCCCTTTTTTGCTAAATTAAAATATTCCGCAGCATTTGTTGAAAGTAAATTAACTGTTTGCTCAAATGTTAATCTGTTTCTCATAAATCCTTCACTGAACAAAAATGGCACTCGATGTTCAACTCCCGGAATTCCTCCATAAACATTCCAAAAGTTTTCATCAACTTTTTCTTCTAAAGGATCGCAGCCTGCGTGATCTGTAGTAACAAATGAAAGTGATCCATCTTTCAATCCATTCCACAATGCATTTAGATCATTATTCAATTTTACAGGAGGAGCGGTTTTTAGGAAATTTCTAATTTTGTCATTCAAAAAACTATCTTGAGTAAATTGTAAATAATGGGGACAAGTTTCTGTGGTAATTTTAACTCCTTCATTTTGCGCTTTACGAATAGCATTCAATCCTGCTTCAGAACTCAAATGAACAATATGAACTTTTTGACCAAATTCTTTTGATAAAGAAATCATATCGCGAATTGCTTTTTCTTCAGCATCTGAATTTCTGGCTAAACAATAATATTCCCATGAATTTTGGCTTGCCGCTTTAAACCTTTGCCTTTTTGATTCAATCATAAATTTGTCTTCGGCATGAACAGCTTGAGGTTTATTTATCAGTTTTAAATATTTAGCCGCATACTTCATTTGATCAAGATTAAGGTCTTTAAAAGATTCCATTCCGGAAATTAGATAAGTTTTAAAACCGGCAACTCCAAGTTCATTTAATTCATAAATTTGTTTCTGAACATCTTTTCCATTTTCAAAATCATTTCCGCAAATACCGCCCCAAAAAGCAAAATCAATCAGACTTCTATTTTTTACGGCTTCTAATTTTGCTTGAAAATTATCCGCTGAAGTAACAGGCGGAAGCGATGTACACGGCATATCAATTATAGTTGTTACTCCTCCGTAAGCAGCAGCGGTTGAAGCATGTTCAAAATCTTCCCTAAATTCAAATCCGGGAGTATCAAAATGAACGTGCGGATCAATTGTTCCGGGAATAACAATATTAAAATTTCCATCAATAATTTTTGCGTTGGCAGTTAAATTTTGTTGAGGAATTTGTTTTAATATTTCTTCTTTATTTTCTTTACCCTTTAATTCTTGCCATGTAAATTCTTTATCAAAAATTTTTTCAATTTTTTGAATTGCCTCGGTAAAGTAAATATTTACCGGAATGAAATTGTTGTCAATTGTGTTTATAAAAATGTTGGTTAATATTTTCATTTCATTAATCATGTTTACTTTCATCATTGTCATTCTCGAATTCATTTATCGCGAATCCATAGATTAAAATAATGGATTCATGATATTTGCAACGTAATTTCCGGGATGACATATTTGATAAATTTATTTCAAACACTAACTCCGGTTTTAGAGTTAAATTCTTCAATGAGTTTATCCCAAGTTGGAACAATACTGAATCTTTCATTCCAATAATTTTCATCATACCATTGAGCATTTAATTCATCAACAGTTTTTCCCTGTTGTTCAACCCAAGTAAAATATTTCAAATTATGTATTGACTTTTTATCATAATAATTAAGTTCTTTTATATGATCAATATTTTGCTTTTTAATTGATCCGTACCAATCTAAGTTAGCTTGATTTTCCGAGTATATGCCGTATTGTTCGTTCAATTCAATTAATCTGGAATTATACATTTCTTTAGAATCGGTAAAAACGGTAAATATAATATCATTTTCATTAAATTCATTATACTTAGCAAGCTTTATAGAACTCAATAAATTACTGATGGATGATATTCCCATATAACTTAATTTATCAACAACTTTCTTATCAGCGCCGAGTTTACTTAAAAATTCCTTCCCTTCCAATTCATTGAAGAGACGTAAAACTCTCATGGGATCTTCATCGTCAATAGCAGCCACAAAATCAGTGTTTCTTACATTGTGAACCCAAGGAACATGTTTATCGCCAATACCTTCGATTCTGTGTCCCCCAAATCCGTTCATTAATAAAGTCGGACATTGCAATGCTTCAGAAGCTAAAACTTTTATATGAGGATTTATATTCCTTAAGTAATCTCCAGCGGCAATTGTTCCCGCAGAACCAGTAGCGCTTACATATCCGCTTAATCTTTGATCTTTATTTTTAATTTGATTGTAAAGCTGTTCAATAGTGTATCCTGTAATTTCATAATGCCAGATTGAATTACCGAATTGATCAAATTGATTGAAGATCAAATATTCATTGCTTTTTGCCTCAAGTTCATGACATTTATCATAAATTTCCTTTACATTACTTTCGCAACCCGGAGTAGCATAAACTTCATCAGTTCGTTCACGAAGCCAGTCAAATCTTTCTTTGCTCATTTCTTCTGGCAAAATTGCAACCGAGTGAACTGAAAGCAAGTTAGAATTGAATACTCCGCCGCGGCAATAATTCCCTGTTGAAGGCCAAACCGCTTTGTGATATTCAGGGTTGAATCTTCCGGTTACTAAATACGGCGCTAAGCAGCCGTAAGTTGCACCAACCTTGTGTGCGCCAGTCGGAAAAAATTTTCCAACCAACCCAATTATTCTTGCTTTAATTCCGGTTATTTCTTTAGGTATTTCTAAATAATTAATATCTCCAATCGTTTTTGTTTCAGGATCATTTCGCCAATTTATTCTGAATAAATTTAATGGATGAAGTTCCTGTAAGTCAATGTTCTTTAATTCATTTTGAATATGCTGCGGAATTTCCGACGGATGTTTCAGCTGATAAAAAGTGGGTAAAATTATTTTTTGGTTTCTGCATCTTTCAATACTTTTGGAAAGATAATCTTCATTTTCAATATTCCATTTCCACATTCTTCCCTCATTATTTATCAATTGTCAAAATTAAATAATAAATCTATATTATTTGGAAATAAATACTTATTCGAAATTAATAAAAATTAAAATTTCAAATAAAGTAAATTTTAATACATCTAATTATTAATTCAAACAAAACTTATAAATTCATAATCTCAATTTCGTTTTCATTTAAATTAAACGATTTTAAAACCGCGTCAAGTAAATAATCCCTTATTACAAAAATTATATTCGTTTTGATAATATTTCTCAAACAATAAATAATGTATTAGAACTTTATCCATAAAAATTAATATTCTTTTTATACCTTTTATATTTTCAGATTCGCTCCACGAATATTTTATGATCGCTTTAATATTTGGGAAAATGGAAATAATGTTTTCAATTTCGGCAGCTTGATATTTTTTTCTTTTCGCTAAATATTTGTTTAAGAATTTTAACATAAGCGGCGAAATAAAATAATACCAAACAACGATAATTAAAATGGAACGAAACAACATAATAATTACTTTGGCTGTAATGGTTTGATCAACTTCTTTAAATAAATATGATAAAACAATTAGCATTACTGAAAAAATAAAAATTGAAATGTAGAACCTTTTTTTCCACCAAGTTCTTTTTTCCTTTTTGGAAATTCCGCTGTTTAGAAAATCATTTATTTCCAAGTTCATTAAATTTATGTCATCGGCATTTTGTAATGATATTCTTTTAGGCAGTTTCGACGCATATATTCCTGCTGCAAGTCCGCCTATTATATGAATGAAAGTATATGTCCCTACAATAACATAACTAACATTAATTTTTTCAATTCCAAGTGAATCCGCACCAAATGCATTAACAACAAATTTGAAAAATACGTCAATTGATTCCCAAAGCGTCATGCCAAAAATAATTGTTAATACAAAAACCTTTTGAAAGGCTGAAAACAGTAATGCAAATAATCCCAAAATAATAGGAGAGATTTTGTTAAATCCATTAAAGAATAAAATATATCCTAGCAAACATTGAAACATTACTGCAAAGTAAGCGTTAAGCGGTGTATACGGACTAACGACAAATTTCACCAAAATAACTTTTATTACAGATTCGAAAATTATTTTTCGTGAATTTGAGAAATATGCTATTAAAGAGATAAAAATTACCGCTGCACTTCCAACAAACAAACCAGTAAACGGGATTTTCAATAGATGTAAAATTCCACCTAATGCGGCTTCGCTAAAAGCCCAAATCGCGGTTATCTTATCAATATTTGATTTATTTAATATAGTAGACTGAATTTCAATATCCATTTTATTCAGACAATAATTTAACTTTTTTAAGATATTTTTGTGAGTAAATATTTTTACTGAAAAACCTTTTATCGTATAAAATATCTTTTTTGTTTTGAATAAAAAATATATTTTAACGAAAGCAGTTCTTACTTAATGTTAGATTATCCTAGAATTTTTAATATAAATTAAATAACGATTCACGCCTTCTTTAGGATGATTTTTATCAAATAACAATGGAGTTCCAATGGCAAAGGTTGTAATAATCGGAGCCGGATTTGCCGGACATACTGCTGCTCTTTATCTTGGTGATGCTTTAGGTCAAAATCATGAAATAACTGTTATTAACAGGCAAGACTATTTTGCCTATATTCCTTCATGGGTTTGGGTGGGTATTGGACATATGGCCCCAGAAAAAACTACATTTCCCTTAAAACCTGTATATGACAAATTAAATGTTAAATTCATTCACGGCAAAGCCACAGAAATTCACGCGGATTCTCAGTTTGTAATTGCAGAAGAAGAAGGTACAAATAATCAAAAAAAATTAGAATATGATTATTTAATTATTTCTACCGGTCCAAAATTAAATTTTGAAGGAACAAAAGGACTTGGTCCCAAAGGATTTACATATTCAATCTGCACATTAGATCATGCAGTTGCATCAAGAGATAAGTATCTCGAAATTGTTGAAAAAATGAAAAAAGGAGAAAAACAAAAAATTGTAGTTGGCACAGGACATCCGGGAGCTACCTGCCAAGGAGCTGCGCTTGAATATATAACAAATATTCACAAAGATTTGGTAAAAAAAGGAATTAGAGACAAAGCCGAGATGATTTATTTTTCTAACGAAAGAGCTTTAGGTGACTTTGGAGTAAGAGGCGTTCAAGCTAAATACAAAGGAAATGTTGTTTCGAGTGAGGATTTTATTGGCGCAGTCTTTAAACAAAACGGATTTGAAGTTCAAGTTCAAAGAGGAGCCAAGGAAGTAAATGAAAAATCTATCTATTGGGAAGATTACAACGGAGATTTCGGCGAAACAAATTATGACTTTGCAATGCTAGTTCCTCAATTTTTAGGTCAGCCTTTTAAATATGTTGGTAAAGACGGAGAAGATATTTCAGCCAAAATTGCTAATCCTGCCGGATTTATTTTAGTCGATGGAATTTATGGTTTAACTTGGGATGTATTATCTGAAAATCCGGATGCTTGGCCTGCGGTTTATCAAAATAAAAATTATAAAAATATTTTTGCCGGAGGAATTGCTTTTGCTCCTCCCGGACCGATTTCAAAACCGCACACAACAAAAAACGGAACCGCAATAACAGCAGCGCCGCCAAGAACTGGAATGGTTTCCGGTATTATTGGAAGAATAATTGCAAAGAACATTATTGATTTGATTGAACGCGGTCGAATGACTCACCATGAAAGAATGAGCGATATGGCTGCTGCTTGTATTGCGTCAATGGGTGATTCCCTGTGGGATGGTTCAGCTGCTACAATCATGATCTACCCTGTCGTTCCCGATGTAAGAAAATTCCCAAATGACCAGGGACGAGATCTGTTTGTTACACATATGGAAATGGGTCTTGCAGGCGCTTGGATGAAAAGAATGATACATACAACTTTTATGCACAAATTAAGAGCCAGAATTGGCTGGAAAATTATTCCCGAATAATGGAGCTGATATGGAAATAACAAAACAAGACGAAAAAATGATGAATAATAAAATAATCCAATTTTTTAGATTTATTGTTCTCAATCTTAAAATTTTAAAAGCAGTTGACAGAAGCAAACGCTCATAATTATTAAATTTCTGATCCCGCTTGAAATTTTCATTAAAAATCTTGCGGGATCATGCTAAATTTTAATCTTTTTTTTAACATTATATTATATATCCAATCTTACTTTGCCTAAAAATTATTCCGCATTTTTAGATATATTTGTCACTAACTTTTTAGAAATAATTTTTTATGAACAAACTCGCGCCCCTCTTTATTATTATTGCCGCAATGCTTTGGGGATTTGACGGAATAGTTTTAAGACCCGAATTATATACGCTGCCGGTTGTGTTGGTAGTCTTTATTGAAAGCACAATAACCGCAATATATCTTTCTCCGCTATTATTCAAAAATTTTATTACATTGAAAAAATTACAAACAGCAGATTGGCTGTCTTTTTTCGGAGTTGCTTTATTTGGCGGCGCGCTTGGCAGCTTATGCATTACTAAGGCTCTTTTTTATGTTAATTTTGTCAACCTTTCAATCGTAATATTAATCCAAAAATTACAGCCTATTTTTGCGTTAACTTTAGCTGCAGTTATTCTAAAAGAAAAACTATCGGCAAAATTCTTTTATTGGGCGACTCTAGCAATTATCGGCACATATATCATGACTTTCGGATTTAAAATTCCTGAACTCAATATGGACAATAAAAATTTGTTGGCTGCTTTGTATTCAGTATTTGCAGCATTTAGTTTTGGATTTTCTACGGTTTTAAGCAAAAGGGCTTTGAAGAATGTCAATTTTGAATTGGGTACTTATTTGCGTTTCGGAATTTCAAGCATTATTATGATCGTTTTTGTTATAACATTTGGAGAATTAAGTTCTATAAGTCTTGTATCAACTAAACAATGGTGGATATTTTTACTAATTGCGTTTTCAACCGGCGGACCGGCAATATTTTTATATTATTACGGTTTAAAAAACATTACGGCATCTTCATCAACAATTTTGGAATTGGCTTTTCCAATGACTGCCATAATTTTGGAATATATTTTGCACAATAATATTTTAAATTTTGTTCAATGGATTGGGGTTGCAATTTTAATTTTCAGTATAACGAATGTGATTAAATTAAATAATAATGCGAATAAAGTTTAAATTTGTCCAAAAGTTAAAATTCAAAATCTTGAATTAAACTAATTCATTTGATAATTTTATTTTGATTATAATTAAATATGGAGAGATGTAATGCCAGAATATGAAAAACATTTATACATGATCATTTTTCCAATTAATGCCTTAGTTGCATCACAATTGGAACCGGAAAAATTTGGAGAACATTATACGATGGGAAGCGCAAAGCATTCCAGCGGTAAAGTAATATTTGCGGAGATCGATATAAATTTTAGAAATGAATATTTCGAAATTGACAAATATTTAGCTTTAACTGTTCCGGATGAAGAAGGATTGCCTAAAAAAACCAAATTCATTTCTTCATATAATGTTTTGGAACACATTGAACTTTCGGCAATTAAAAGACTTTTTCTCTGCACAATAAACGGAAAGGTTTTGCCGATAGAACCGGCTAATTATACGGCTTATAATCAACCCGGAATGATAAGAATTTATCAGGAAATAACTCCTCTTGAAACTTTGGTTGCCTCAAATAAAGATCAAAGAGATTTTGGCAAATTTATAACTACGCAAACAAAATCCAAAGGCGCTCCGAAAATATGCTTTACTCAAATTGATTTCAATATTCAGCATTTCTTTGAATTCAATAAAAACAAAGAAATTTTTACCATTGATTTACCGGGCGTTAATCCATACAGATTTTATAACTGCGTTGATGAACTTTTAAAGAAGCCGGAAAAGACTACAAAAACTATAAGTTTAGGAAGTTTATTAAAGGAAATTTCATATAAATTTTTACGACACGGATTTTGGTTTGCAAAAGGTGAAGAATTAAAATTTTTCCCAATGCCTTCTGAAACCGAACTTGAAAATAAATACTATTATTGGTGGAAACACGTTTTGTAAGACTAAAAAGCGAATCGAAAGATTCGCTTTTTTTTATAATATATTTTCTTTCGGTTTTGGAATTACAAACATTTTTACCAAATTTATTTTAATTTTGGTAGAATGCAGAATTACAAAATCAAAATTTTCGATTTTAATTTTTTCACCTTTCACCGGAATTCTACCTATATGTGAAGTGATAAATCCGGCAATTGTTTCATAATCACCTTCCGGAATATCCAATTCGTATTCTTCATTCAATCCGTCAATTTCAATTCTTCCGCTCAATACAAAAGTCTTATCGTCAATCTTTTTACAAACATCGGGATCTTCATCATACTCATCGCGGATTTCACCAAACATTTCCTCAATAAGATCTTCAACAGTTAATATTCCGGCTGTTCCGCCAAATTCATCAACAACAACGGTAAATGATATTCTTTTTTCCAAAAATTCGCTCAGCATATCCAGACTTTTTTTGGTCTCAGGTACAAATAAAACTTCCCTTAAAATCGATTCGAGATTTTTTGGATTATTGAACATATCAAATACATTTATTACGCCTTTAATATTATCCAAATTATCTTCATATACTTGAAGTTTAGAATAACCGGATTCTATAAAAACTTCTATAACTTCATTAATCGGAAGATCAATGCTTACACCGACTATTTCAGTTCTGGGCGTCATTGCTTCATAAACTTTTTGTTCGGCTAAATCAATTATATTTTTAATTATATCCGAATCTTCTTCATCAACCTTACCAACTTCAGAACCTTCAACTATTAATGAATGAATTTCATCTTTGTGAATAATTTCAGCAACTTCTCCTGAGACATCATTGTTTCTTGTAAGCAATAAAGAAATTGAATCTGTTAATTTCACAAATGGATAAAGAACTATTGATATTATCTTTAGCGGAATTGAGGCCATTAAAAGTAAAAAATCAGAAAGTTCGCGACCAATATATTTTGGAATCATTTCACCAAAAATTAAAAGAAGTAATGTTGAAATTAAAAGAACACTCGCTTCGCTGAAATTGATTTTTGTAAGGAAAATTGTAATGAGTGACGCAAAGGCAATATTAACAACATTGTTTGAAATTAAAATTGTTGAGAAAAATGTCTGCGGATTGTTTATAAAATTAAAAGCATATTTTGCGGCGATATTTTTTTTACGAGCCAATAATTCAATTTTAAGTTTATTAGATACAATAAACGCAAGTTCAGCAGATGAAAAAAATCCGCTTAACACAAGCAGGAAAATTAATCCTAAAAATTCGTATGTCATTTCTAAAGCGCCTCTTCAATAATTACGTTCTGTATAAAATATTTATATTCATTATCATTTAAACTAAATATCAACTCAACGGTTAATTTATTTTTTTTATTCAATTCTCTTTTTACCAATAATCCTTGAATTGTAGAATAAGTTATTTCAAGAGAATTATTTGCTAAGTTCTGAATAATTTTCGGTTGAATATAGTAAATTTCCTTCGAATCTTGAAAAACTTTGACATACATTAATTTTATATCTGCTATATCTGCATTGTCACTTTTAGGAATGGCAAACTTTCCGCTGATATGAAATTTCGGCTGAGAACCGGGCATTGAATTTATCCAGCAATATGTTTTCTCAACATTCAATTCCAAATCATTTTTAATTTTGGATATTTCTTCTATCTCTGATTTTGTTACTTCATTAGTTGAACACTTTAAAACAAATAAACTCATAATGATAAGTAATATGTTAAATCTGAAATTCATAAATTAAAATACAATTGCTTCTTCGTAAATTCCAAAAGGAACCTTTAACACTTCAATCATTTCTCCCAAAGTTACATAATTTTCAGCGGATTTAACGAGAACTGGCATAAGATTTATATTATTCCTTGCGGCATGATCAAGTTCATTTAAGCATTCTTCTACTTTAATCTTATTTCGTTGTTCTTTTAATTTTATTAGTCTTTCTTTTTGCTTCTGCTCAACTTCTTCTGAAATTTGTAAAATTGGAATATCAATTTTTTCATCTTTCTCAACAAATTCATTTACCCCAACAATTACTTTTTCTTTTTTATCCAATTCAATTTGATACTTATAAGCGCTTTGCGAAATTTCTTTTTGAAAATAACCGGCGTCAATTGCGTTAATTACTCCGCCCAAAGATTCAATTTCTTTAAATATTTTTTCCGCGTCTTCTTCCATTTTATCCGTCAAAGATTCAATAAAATAACTTCCGCCTAAAGGATCAACGGTATTTATAACTCCGGTTTCATAAGCCAAAATTTGTTGAGTTCTTAAGGCAATTTTAACGGCTTTTTCACTCGGCAGCGCAAGAGTTTCATCCATAGAATTTGTGTGAAGAGATTGTGTACCGCCTAAAACAGCAGACAATGCTTGAAGTGCGGTTCGCACTATATTATTTTCCGGCTGCTGTGCGGTTAAAGTACAGCCCGCAGTTTGTGTGTGGAATCTTAACCACCAAGAGCGAGGATTTTTAGCTTTATACTTTTCCTTCATGTGTCTTGCATAAATTCTTCTTGCCGCTCTATATTTTGCAATTTCTTCAAAAAAATCCAAATGCGAATTAAAGAAAAAAGAAATTCGCGGCGCGAATTCATCAATGTCCATGCCTCTTTCAAGAGCGTCTTCAATATACGCAAATCCATCAGCTAAAGTATAAGCTAATTCTTGCGCCGCAGTTGCTCCGGCTTCTCTAATATGATATCCGCTGACTGAAACCGGATTGAATTGCGGTACTTCTTTTGCTGAAAATTCTATCATGTCCGTAATAATTCTCATGGAAGGTTTTGGCGGAAAAATAAATTCCTTTTGCGCAATATATTCTTTTAGAATATCGTTTTGAAGTGTGCCTCTTAATTGATCGAATTTTAGTCCCTGCTGCTTTGCAACTGCAAGATAAAAAGCGTAAATAATTGCCGCGGGCGAATTTATTGTCATTGATGTAGAAACTTTTTCCAATGGAATTCCATCAAATAAAATTTCCATATCTTTTAGCGAAGAAACGGCAACTCCGCAAATACCAACTTCGCCAATGCTCATTTCATGATCTGAGTCATAACCCATTAAAGTTGGTAAATCGAACGCAACTGACAATCCGGTTTGACCATGGGAAAGTAAATACTTGAATCTTTCGTTCGTGTCTTCCGGCGAGCCAAATCCAGCAAACTGCCTCATTGTCCATAATTTACCTCTGTATCCGGTCGAATGAATTCCTCGTGTATAAGGATATTGCCCGGGAAAACCTATACTATCAATAAAATTATGATTTTCAATATCTTCCGGAGTATAAAGCGGATTTATTTTTTCTCCCGAAACGGTTGTGTATTTATAATTGACTTTTTTAGCTTCGTTAAAATTATTTTCAAATTTTAACTTTGCGTCTGAAAAATTTTTATCCAAAGTAATTTCCTTTCAGCTTTTGTATAAAAAATAATAAATTATGGAATTAATTGAAGCAGTAAAATTTTGACTGTTTAAGTTCTTCCGAATCTTTTGTCAAATTCAGTTAATGGAATTTTAACAATAACTGGTCTGCCATGAGGACATACATACGGCATTGAAGTTGCAAAAAGCTGATCTATTAAAATCCTCATTTCCCTTTCATTAAGTTTATCACCGGCTTTAATTGCAGCTTTGCAAGAAAATGATTTTGCTAAGTTATCTTTCTGTTCTAAATGTTTTTCAATTTCGTTTGTTTTATATTCGTTCAGAATATCTAAAAATGTTTCAACCTCCGAACCTACATTTATATCCGAAGGAACTCCTTCAATTACAATAACATTTTTTGAAAAGAATTTTAACGCAAAACCTAATTTTATTAAATGAGGTTCAAGTTCCTTAACCAATAAATAATCTGCCGGATCAAGCTGAATTGTTTGAGCAAAAAGAAGCTGCTGCGTAAAAGGTAAGTTCGCTTCAAATGAGTTTATTGCCTTTTCATACAAAATTCTTTCATGCGCAACGTGAGCGTCAATTATCATTAGTCCGGTTTTTATTGGTGTTAAAAT
This sequence comes from Ignavibacteriota bacterium, assembly GCA_016713565.1. Lineage (NCBI taxonomy): Bacteria > Pseudomonadati > Ignavibacteriota > Ignavibacteriota bacterium. Next base: position 847,988 of record JADJOX010000008.1, on the reverse strand, counting down.
ATATTTATTATGAAGAGCTACAATAAAAGTCGTATCTCCTTTCGGAAGATCATCTGTGTTTGAACTTGATGGAGAATGATAAACCTGCTGAATTTTTTCTTCAAACGGATGATCGGAATTTTCAATGATAACTGAATTTTTTATATTTGTGTTTAGTGAGTTAAACAATAAATCAATTTCCGAATCGCTGTATGTCTTTGGTTTTTCATTTTTAAATCCCGTTTGTGTAATAAATGCCGGTCGATCGCTAAAATCATTTTTATTGCTCGGATTTTCATAATTATTTTTAATAAAAGTACCGCTGTTTTTTTCTCCCAATTCAATGTTTGGAATTAAATCATATTGTCCTAATCCTTTTTTTACAACGGCTCTAATGAAATTATAAATATCCTTTTCATTTTCAAATTTTACTTCCAGCTTTGAAGGATGGACATTTACGTCAATTTTCTTCGGATCCAAATCAATAAAAAGAACGAAAAACGGATAATCTCCTTTTTCCAAAAGATCATCATAAGCATTAAAAACGGCGTGATTTATCGATTTATTAACAACAAATCTTTTATTTATATAAAGATATTGGTCGCTTTTACTTTTGGTTAAATAAGTCGGTTTTGAAACATAACCTTTTACTGTTATGAATTCAGTAATCTCTTCCACTTTAATTACGCCGTCTAAAATATTATCAGCAAAAACCGCAGACATTCTTTCATCCAAATCTGATATTTTAAAATCAAAAATCATTTCGTCATCATTCCATAACTTAAAACCAATAGAAGGGTTACTGAGAGATATCTTTTTAAATGTATCTAATAAATGTTTCAGTTCCGTTGCGTATGATTTTAAAAAATTTCTTCTGGCGGGTGTATTATAAAATAAATTTTTTACGGAAATTGAAGTGCCTTTTGGAAAACTTCCTTTTTCAATTTTCAACTCATCGTTTTCAACTTTTACGAAAACTCCGATTTCATTTTCCTTCATTTCGGTTTTTAGTTCAAAAATACTAACGGCGGCAATTGAACTTAAAGCTTCGCCTCGAAAACCAAATGTGTTGATATTATTAAGATCTTCAATCGAATTTATTTTACTGGTCGCGTGTCTTTTTATACTTAATACAGCGTCCTTTTCATTCATACCAATTCCGTCATCAATTACCTGCACAAGAACAGAACCGGCTCTTTTAATAAATACTTCAATATTTTTAGCGCCGGCATCAATGGAGTTTTCCATTAATTCTTTTAAAACGGATTCGGGTCTTTGAACAACTTCGCCGGCGGCAATTTTATTTGCGATGAAATCCGGCAATATATTTATGACGTTATTTTTCATAGATCTTTTTTTTACAGTATAAAAATACCAAATTATTGAATCTTTTTTCGTTGATAAAATTTTACGTCAAATTCTTTGTATTTATTTACTTTTACCAAATTCCAATTTGAATAGTTAAGTTTGGGAAATTTTGTATCGCCTTCGATTGTTAATTTCATTTCAGTAATTATCATTTCGTCTAAACTTTTTAAAGATGATCTGTATAATTGATAACCTCCGCAAATAAATACTTTATCAGTTTCTTTTTTTATTAAATAACGGTAAGCGTTTTTAAGGCTTGGAAAAACCAATATATCTTTTGTTGAATTTAGTTTATGTGTTCTTGAAATTATAATATTGGTTCTATTTTTCAATGGTCTCTTAAGACTTAAAAAAGTTTTTCTGCCGAAAATTACTGTAGAATTTAATGTAGTATTTTTAAAATGATTTAATTCTTCTTTGGAATGCCATGGAATTTTCCCTTCGTTTCCAATAATTCCATTCTTAGATACCGCTGCAATTAATATTTTTTTTAATCTTTTTTTTGAATCTACCACGGCGCTTTTAATTCAAGCTTTTTCAATTTCTCTTCAAATTCCCAACGTTCCATATTGCTTATAATTTTTCCGTTTTTCACATTCAGCCATCCGGCTTCTTTAGCTTTCAAAACTGCCTGCTCATTTTTATTATTTGAGATCAATCCAAGCAATTCAAGTTCAATTCCCGAAAAAGATTGCGAATTTAAACGGTAATCTTCAAACGCTTCCCAAGCAAGCGGAACCCATTTTTTTACAATTTCATTGCCAATTGTTTCGGCATATCTTCTAATTTCTAATTGAGCGTGCTTATCCATTCTTAAGCGGAGGAAATGCAATAAATTATGTAGGTCAATTTTCCAGTAAGCTTCTGTGTAAGTTGAAAGAGGCAAATCCTTTCGGGCTTGTTCCCTGGCAATTCCTTTTTCAATTCGGCTATTATAAATATTCCAAATTTCGCTGTGAAGTTTATTCTCTTCTAAAGAAAGTTCTCTTCCATCTTCAGCAGATAAAAATCCTTCGCTTCCTTGTTTGTTTGATGTTGATTGGAGTCTCCAATCATTTTCATTTGTTTTAGAAAATTGATCGATTGCAATTGAGTATCTGGTTGAATATTCATTAACGTTTGCGGTTCTGTGTCTTATCCATTGACGCCAAGTATCCATTGGAACGCGTACATGAAATTTAATTTCACACATTTCAAATGGAGTTGAATGATAATGACGCATCAAATATCGTATCAATCCTCTATCCTGACTAACTTGTTTAGTTCCCGCGCCATAAGAAACTCGCGCAGCTTGAACAATAGATTGATCCGAACCCATATAGTCAACAACTCTTACAAATCCATCATCTAAAACTTTAAATGGTTTTCCTAAAATATCGTTTAAGGCATTTACCATTTTAGGCTGCAGATTTTCAAATTCTTTTTCGATGCTCATCATTCCCTTTAGTAAATTTCTATAATTTTTTTTTAAATTCTTTGATCAAATTATTTTTAAGTTCAAGTAAATCTTGACTAATAATCTTTACTTCGCCGAGCACAGGCATAAAATTAGTATCTCCATTCCACCTAGGCACAAGATGAAAATGTAGATGTGTATGAATTCCCGCGCCGGCGGCTTTCCCAATATTTGCACCAAAATTAAAACCCTGGGGTGAAATTAAATTTCTTAGAGAAATTATTGAAATTTTATTCAGATAGGTAATTTCTTTTAGTTCTTCTTCTGTAAGTTCGGTATAATCAGACAAATGTCTGTAGGGGATTATCATTAAGTGACCGTTGTTATACGGATAAAGATTCAGCATAACAAAGCACAATTTTCCTTTATGAACGAGTAAGCAGTCATCACTTTCCAAATTATGATTTTCAACTCCGCAAAAAACACAGCCGTCATCATCTTTAGCATTTTTAAAAGAGTTAATATAATTTGAACGCCAAGGCGACCACAATTTTTCCAAAATAATTCTCACTTAATAAAAGAGGCTGTTCTTTGATCAAAAACAACCTCTTGAAATTAAAATAAAGATTTAACTATTCTTCTTGTTTAGATTTATTATATTCTTCAATAATTTTTGCTTCAACATCTTTCGGAACAGGTTCATAATGAGAAAATTCCCTACTGTGAATGCCTCTGCCTGAAGTCAAACTTCTTAATTGGGTAGAATATTTGTACAGATCAGCTAAAGGAACTTTAGCCTTAATTATTTGGAAAGGACCTTCAGAATCCATACCTATTATTTTTCCTCTTCTACTTGAAATATCGCCCATAACATCGCCCATAAATTCTTCAGGTACTTTAATCATCAAATCGTAAATCGGTTCAAGAATAACGGGATTTGCCGCCAAAAATCCCTTTTTGAACGCTTGGGATCCTGCAATTTTAAACGAAACTTCATCTGAATCTACGTTATGGAAATTACCATCAAATAAAGTTACTTTAACATCAACAACCTTACTGCCTGTTAAAATTCCTTTATCCAATATTTCTCTAATTCCTTTTTCAACACCAGGAATAAATCTTCCAGGAATAACACCGCCAACAATTGCGTCTACAAATTCAAATCCGCCGCCTTGAGGTAAAGGTTCAACTTTAAGGAATACGTGACCGAACTGCCCTCTTCCGCCTGATTGTTTTTTATGTTTATATTCTGAGCTTTCACAAACTCCGCGTACAGTTTCTCTGTAAGGAATTCTTGGTTCTACAAGGTCAACTTCAACTTTGTATCTATCCTTTAAAAGTTTTGTTGCAAGATTTAACTGCAGTTCTCCTTGACCGGAAATAATAGTCTGTGATAATTCGGGATCAAATTTAACCTGCAATGTAGGATCTTCTTCATGTACTGTATGCAGACCGGATGAAATTTTATCTTCGTCACCTTTTGCTTTTGGAATTACCGCGCCGCGTATTACAGGTGAAGGAAATTCAATATGAGGAAGAATTATTCCCAATTCTTTGCTGCATAAAGTATTATTTGTGTGTGTATCTTTTAATTTTACAACGGCGCCAATATCTCCGGCGAGCAATTCGTTTACTTCCGTTCTATTGTGTCCATTTAAAATAAAAAGCTGTCCTAATCTTTCCGGTTTATTTCTTTCTTCATTAAAAAGGTCCAAACCAGGAGATAATTTTCCGGAGTAAACTTTAAATACCGAAAGTTCACCAACATGAGCTTCAGAAAGAGATTTAAAAACCAATAAGGCAGGTTCTCCATTAGGATCACACTTAATTTCAACTGTTTTATCTGAATCTACTTTTTTAGCGTGAACAGGTTTTCTATCACATGGAGCAGGTAAAAATTCAACTACAAAATCAGTAAAGTCAGAAAGTCCAACTCCTTTTTCAGATGAAACCGCAAATAATGGGATTAAACTTCTTGAAATAATTGCACTCTTTAAACCTTTTGAAAAATCTTCATCACTTAAAGTACCTTCTTCAAAAAATTTATTCATCAATTCTTCGGTTGATTCTGCAACTTTTTCTAATAATTCTTCTCTTAATTTTTCGGCTTTTTCTTTAAAATTTGCGGGTATTTCTTCTTCGGTTACTTTTTTAGATTTTGCATCACCGAACGTTAATTTCTTCATTTTAATTATGTCAATTATTGAATTGAAATTAACTCCTTCATTTGCCGGAAAGCTAACCACCGTAATATCGTGACTTAATCTGTCTTTGGCTATTTGAACAGTTCTTTCAAAGTTTGAATGTTCATTATCCAATTTGTTAACCATTACAGCAGCAGGCAATTCCAATTTTTGAATATATTCCCATGCTGATTCAGTTCCAACTTCAACACCTTCCATTCCTTTTAAAACAACGATTGCGGTATCAACGACGTGCAGACTTGCTTTTACAGCTCCAATAAAATCCGAATAACCAGGAGCATCTAATAAATTAATTTTTGTGTTTTTCCAAATAAAATGTAATGCAGAAGCGGCTATGGAAATTTGTCTTTCAATTTCATTTTGATTAAAATCTGATGTTGTGTTACCCTCAGCAATTGTACCAATTCTGTTAATTTCACCGGCAGTATAAAGTAAAAATTCTGATAGGGAAGTTTTTCCGCTTCCGCCATGACCAACGAATGCAATATTTCTAATTGCATCAGGAGTAAAAGCACCCAAAATGCCTCCAAATTTTGTATTTAATTGTTCAGCAAGTTAATTATTAAGTTTTTTCCAAAATGCAGAAAACCCTCTTGAAAAAGCACGTAAATTTCTAAATAAATCTTTTGCGGGATTTATTTCAAAACTGTTAATGCCTTTAAAAGAAAATTTCGAAAATGTATTTCTAACATTTTGAATTGTATTACTAATATCTGATATTCCTTTTTCCGTTTCCTCGCTAATATTTACAATTTTATCTGTAATTATTGTAAGGTTATTCAAAATTGGCTCAAGCCTATCGTTTAAGTTACTAAGATCTTTTTGTACCTGAAATAAAGTATTAATAACTTTTCTTAATGCAAATATTAAATAGATCCCAACTATTATTGCAATAACGATTAGAATACTTAGTAAAACATCTACGACTGACATACTTTATGATTCTCTTTCAGTCTTATAAGTTTCAACTCCGGCTTTAATAGCGCTTTTTAATTTATCGCTTTCTTTTTCCAATTTATCTTTACTCGAGTCTACCATATCTTTTGTTTTTAATTTTGCATCATTAACTATTTTTTCAGCTTCTGCCAATAAATTATCTACTTTTTCTTTAGCGTCAGAAATAAGTTTTTCTGATTTTTTTTTTCCATCGTTGATCAAAGAATTTGCTTTTCCTTTTGCTTGTTCAAGGTAATCTTCAGCTCCATTTAAAAAATCTTCTGATTTTTCTTTTAAATCACCTCTTAATTCACGACCGGATTTTGGAGCAAATAACAAACCTAAAACAGAGCCGATTATTGTACCGGTTAACAATCCTAAAATAAGCCCTTTGCTCATTCCATTTTCATCACTCATTTTATCCTCCAATTTAATTATTTATTAAATTTATAATATACCGTAATATTTCAAAAATCAAGTTAATTAAAATTTTATAAATGAATTTTATTTTTTTTCCAATAAATGGTTAAACTTGCGAATCCAATTAGCACAGGAATCCATAATGTTAAAATTCTTATAAATATTGTGGTTACAACCGAATAGTTCAAATTTAAGCCGTTGTTGACCAATAAATATGCTAACGAACTTTCTGTTGTTCCAATACCTCCCGGCAGCATTGTAATTGATCCGAAAATAATAGCAATTGCGTATGAAGAAACTGCCTCAAGGACAAAAATATCTGTTATAAAATTACTTAGAATTATGTAAAAACAAAAGAATTCTAATAACCACGAAAAAAAACTATACGCAATAACTGTAGGATTAAATAATAATTTACGAGAATCAATTATTGCATCTGACTTACTTTTGTCAATCTTAAGAAACTTTATTTGTGAGAACAATAAAACAATTTTCGAGAAAAAAGTGCGGTTTGCAGCTAATATTAAAACAATAATTGCGGCTATTAAAATTAACAAGATCATTGAAAAATTTTTAAATATTAAAATTAAGATCAATGATTCCAAAATCAACAGTGTAAAAAATTCGCTGAATCTTTCAGCAATAATCACCGGAACAGATAAACTATATTCAATATTGAATTTATCTTTAAGGAAATACGATTTTATTAATTCTCCAAATTTACCAGGCGATACGCTCATTATTAGTCCGGTACAAAATATTTGAACAGAACTTATTAAGTCAATTTTAATACTTTTCAATTTCAGTAAATAATTCCATCTAAAAAATTTAAAAATTAAAATGCCAATCGCAATTAATAATGCCGTAATAATTTTTGATATTGGGAAATTTATAAATTCTTTATAAACAAGATCGACGTCGGAATAAATTGCAAGAATGATATAAACAAAAAGTGATATTGATAAAACGAGAATAATATTTTTGAAATGTTTACGCAATCAAATTATATTTTTCTAGTGATTGAAAGATTTTTGCTATTGGAAATCCCATAACGTTATTATAACATCCGTCAATTTTTTTTACAAATAATGACCCAAAATCATCTTGAATGCCGTAAGCTCCGGCTTTGTCCATTGGACTTCCGGTTTTAATATAATCATCTATTTTTTGTTCAGTAAGCTTATAAAAAATAACTTTTGTTTTTTCATAATCGACATAAATTTTATTTGACTCGACATTGAAAATTGCAAAGCCGGTATAAACAAAGTGGGTTTTTCCGCTTAATTTTCGCAAAATTCTTTTGGCGTCTTTTTGATCAATTGGTTTTCCAATAATTTTATCATCTAAAACAACAATTGTATCGGCAGAAATTACTAATCCATTTTTTATATTTTCAGCGGCTTTAATACATTTTTCTTCAGCCAGTCGTTTTACGTTTTTAAGTGGAGAATCTTTTTCATTAATTTTTTCTTCATGATCAACATTTAATTGAATGAAATCAATTCCCAAAGAATGCAGCATTTTTTTTCTTCTTGGCGATGTAGAAGCTAAATAAAGTGGAGCTTTGAAATTAAACATAGAAATGAAAAATTTGCGGATTAACGGAATAGAGCTTTAATACTTCCCCAAGTTCTTTTTACGCTTGAAACATTGTCATGAATAACTTGTGTATTCATTACAACTTCAGATCTGTTGCCTGAATAATCAACCAAGACCAATCCGTAAGCATAAAATGCTCCGGAACTTTTGTATGCATTTTCATCAACATAAGAATAAATTGAGTTGTTTCCTTTTGCATTTATAACAGCAATTGGAGAAAGATTATCTTTATCTTTTCCTCTTAGAATTTCAAATTCCTTAACATTTTCCTCTACAATTGTCTGCCATGTTAAAGTGATTGTGTCACCATTGCTTTTAGCAACGAATGAATCGATTAAGGTTCCGCCTATAGTAGTTGAAATGATAAAAAGAATTGCAATAAATATTTTTGATGAAATTTTCATAAATCTAAAATAAGTCACTTATCCATTTAATGCAAGAAAATAATCGAATAAAAATGTTTTTTTTTTATAAAGAAATAGAAAAATGTAGAAATTTCAAGCAAAATTAATAAAAAATATTTTTATCCCACAATAATTTTAGTATCTTTAAAAATCTTACATGGTTGTTCATTTTATCTTGATTTTCTTTATTACATTTTTTTATCTTAAATTTTGAATTTCTGAACACAACAAGGAGAAAAAATGATAAAAAAAGCTACGCTTTTATTGTCTTATCTTTTATTATTGTCCAATCTTGTAATTTCACAAACTTTTGATGGTGACTGGTCTGTTGAATATGTTACTTCAGATAGTCCTGATTCTTCAAACAGCATAGGTTATAATGTAATTTCTGTTGCTGCTGTTGAAGAAGATGCTTTTGTAGCTTTAGTAAACAGAGGAAGTGCAAACGCACATTACTTAGTTGGTTTTAGAAATGCAGGTAAAAATACAGGCAGGTTGGGAAATGTTCCTTATCAATTAGTAGATAATAAAACAAAATGGATAAGCGGTTTTGATCAGGAATATCTTTTTGATGCAAATGATATTGCGTCAAAAGGAAATTTAATTTATGTTCCAAACAATGATTCAATAAGCAATAGTATTCTTGTTTTTGAACTCAAAACCGACAGCATCTATACCTATCCACAACGATATAAAGTAAACGCATATATTTGGGCAATTGACGTTGATGATAACGGAAGGATTTATGTAACCAAAACCGGTGATTCAACAAAAGCCGGATCGGTATTAATACTTGAAAACCCTGACGCAACACCGAAATGGGTGACAAATGGTAAACAAGGAAAAATTTTACAAGAATTTTCACTTCCCGATATTGGCTCACCAAGAGGAATTACTGCAAATAGTGATGGTACAGTACTCTATGTAGGTAATTGGGATGAAAATAAAATATATTGTTATGTTGGGGATCCTATTAGTGGATATACTTTATTAGATGATTTCAAATTTGAAGTTGCCGGTGAGGTAATTACTGCTGATACGACAAGCGGACCTTTAAAAGTCGGTCCATTCGGTATACAATACATGCGAGAAAAGAATTTATTGTTTGTTGCACACGATGCAAGTTTTGTTTCCGGCGATAACAGAGGTTATTCATATGGAAGAATTTACATCGCAAACCCAAACACAGGCGAAGTACTTGACACAATTGACGCGGCAAAATGGAATTTCCAAATTGAAGGAAGATATAATAACCATAACCCGGGCAACTTGGCTTCGGGATATACATCCAATTATGCCGTTGATTTTGATGAGAATTTAAATGTTTATACACAATCATGGTATGGCTGGACAGTTGATAAATGGGTATATAGCGGTACTTTACCGACAATTGAGCTTACAATAACAGATATTAAAGTAAATGAACAACTAATTCCTGAACAAATTGAATTGAAACAAAATTATCCAAATCCATTCAATCCAACAACAACCGTTGAATTTTCATTGAATAAACAGTCAGACATTTCTTTAAAAATTTATAACATTACCGGAGAATTAGTTACAAATTTAATAAAAAATAAAAATTTGAATAAAGGCAGCTACAAAATTACATTTGATGCATCTAACTTGGTTTCAGGAACTTACATTTATCAGCTACAGGTTGGTGAAAAAACATTATCAAATAAAATGATACTTATAAAATAACCTATACATTCACAAAAAAAGGAGGCAAAATGAGAAAATTAAGAAATACATTTCTCATTATTTCAACTTTATTATTCACTTCTGTACAATTTGCGCAAACAGATATTTTTGTTAGAAGTGCTATAATTCCCAACGATACTCTTGATGTCGGTGGTTGGGGCGGCGCAATTTCAGGAGTTGATTTCGACAGCGATGGTTTAAAAGAAATTTATGCAGTCAATAATGACTGGTCTGATCTTGCAGGCTTAGATTGGATTCCAAGAATTTATAAATATGAAAATAGCGGTTCAGGATGGGAAGTAGTCTGGTCGACAAGATTACCTTTGGAAGCACAAAATACTTGGCCGGCATTTACATATGGAGATTGGGATTCTGATGGTAATATGGAAATAATCTGGGGACCAGTAAATAATTCTGGAGCCGGTGATTCAATTTATCCAAGAATAATTGTATTTGAATCAAAAGGTGACGGTTCCGATGTTATGGGAATTGATAATGGAGACGGCACATACAAACCAAATGCAATGTGGACAATAAACGACGAACCTAATTACAACTTGAGACCGTTCAGATGGCATCTTTATGATATCGATAGCGACGGACAGCAAGAATTGATTTTTGCCGGTAGAGCCGGTAATGAAAAATTTGGTGTTGTTTCTGTCGATAATATTCCAAATGATGGAGACGGATCGGAAACTTTTACATTAGAAGAATCTGCATTGGATACAAATCTTACAGTTGGCGGTTCCATTTTTTATGATATAGCAGTTCTTGATAGTGTAATTCTTTTAATTCAAGACGGCGGTAATGTAGTTCCTGTAGTTTATTCTAATGGAAAATATACTTCGTTACCTGCGGTTGCAGCTGGCGTTCCAACCGGTTCATGGAAATCATCAGTTACAGTTGACATTGATAAAGATGGTACAAATGAAGTAATTGTAAACGGATATGGTTCATCTGCACCAAAAACATTTTTATTACAATTTGCTAATGGTGTTTTAACAACAACTGAAATTGCTAATCTTACTCCATATGTTGGTGCCGGCGGCAGATTATACGGCGGAGATGCCGGAGATTTAGATTCCGACGGGAATTTAGATTATGTGTTTGGAACAAGAGGCGGATCACCTAACGCAGCTATTTACAGACTTGAATATCAAGGCGGAAGTATAACCGACCCAGCAAGTTATTACGTTTCAAGAATTGACGAACTTCTTTTTCAAAGCGGTGGCCGATATGACGTTGTTAGTTTAGGTAACTTAGACGATGATTCAGATTTGGAAATTGTTTATTCAGGTATTCCGGCTACAGATGTTGTTCCATTAGTTGTTTTGGATAGAATGGATGTAGATAATCTTTACGCAATTGGTGAAGCAAAAGGAGACGAAAGCGGAGATGATATTCCTGATATGCTTGGACAAACTGTTACAGTTTCCGGTGTTGTACGTAATAAATCATTGGACGCAAACAGCATGCAAATTTTCATTCAAGATCCAACAGGTGGAATTCAATTATTTTCAAGCGGAAACCCTGCTCCTGCGGATTTAAAAGTTGGAGATAGAGTTTTAGCAACTGGAAAAGTTGCCCAATATAGAGGATTGAATGAAATTGAAGTTACGAGTCCTGCTCTTGATGTTGTAAAAGTCGATTCAGGAAGAATTGTTATTCCAAAAGTAGTTACAATTGATCAGTATCTTGCAAATGCAGAAGCATTGGAAGGAACTTTAATTAAAATAGAAGGTATTGCAAAAACCGGCGATTCGCCTGCTTGGCCTGCTGCCGGAAGTAACGCAAATTTAACATTATGGACTGGTCACGGTACAACAATTATCGGAAGAGTTGATAAGGATACCGATGTTGACGAAGGTGCTGAACCCGTTTGGCCAATTAGTGCAGTTGGTGTTTCTACTCAGTTTACATCAGCCGCCGCAGTTTATAACGACGGATATCAGATAACTTTCTTAAACTATGCAGATATTACTGCAAACGTTCAGGTTGGTCCACTTCCCTATTTTGCATTGTTAACACCTGCGAACAACTCAACAATATCCATTACAGATTCAGCAGAAACATTTAACGTTGGCTGGGAAGCCGCAACAGACTTAAATAATGATGTTATCGGATATCAATTTGTTGTATTGCCTGAAGTTTTTTCAGCTCAATCAGTAGAACCGCATTTAACAGTCAGCGCAACCGATATATTAGGTTTAATGGCTGGTGCAGATTCTATAACTTTTAGTTGGACAGTATTGGTTCTAGATGCAAATTCAAAGTCAGCTTCTAGCATGGATACATTTACCGTTACTTTTGTTAATGATATTCTTGTTGGTGTTGAAAATGTAATTCCATCAAAATTCTTTGTTGACCAAAACTATCCAAATCCATTTAACCCAACAACAACAATTAAATTTGGTTTACCGGAACAAGCTGTTGTTGATTTAAAAATTTATGATATTTTGGGTAGAGAAGTTGCAACAATTATCAATAACAAAACTTTAAAAGCCGGTTCTTTTGAATATAGTTTTGATGCTTCAAAATTGGCAAGCGGTACATATATTTATAGATTAACTTCAAATAATAACGTTGTAACAAAGAAAATGTTATTGCTCAAATAATTGTATTTATCTCAAATTAAGCCAGACTTTCGAGTCTGGCTTTTTTTATTCCCCAAATATGAATTACTAATGATATTATTAAACCTACGATCATTGGTTCAATTTCATATAAAAATGTTCCCTCAAATAAATTTCTGATAAAAATCCAAACAAAACTTGAAAAAACTCCAAAAATAATTTCAATTAACGCATAAATCTTTGCGGTTTTTAAGTTTTGATAATATGCAGAAATGACTATTAGAATCAATCCGGGTATGCATATACTTCCAATTAAATACCAAAGTTCAACAACAGATTTAAAGTAATACGCAAGTATGATTGAAAATATTACGGTAAAAAAAATGCCAAATTGTGTTAAAAGAATAAGTGACTTGCTATCATCTAATTCATTTTTTATTAAAAAGTATCTTAAAAATTTTATCTTTGATAAATATTTAAAATCAGATATTGAAGAATATTTTTGAATTCTTTGTATAAAATCAATACTAAATGTCGTTGCGCTTAAAAAGATAAAGCTGTTTAATGTTGATAAAACTGTAGCGATCATTGCGGCAAAGAATATTCCTTTTAGTCCAGAATTCAGAATTTTATCCGCCAAGTAAGGGAAAGTTAAAACCGGATTAGTTAGATTAGGTAAAATTGCTTTTGCGTATAAACCGGTAGTGTTTGTTAAAAAATCAAAAAATATCCAGAATAAAATTGAAAATAAAATTCCGTATTTCGCAATTTTTCCGCTTTTAGCAGCATAGCATCTTTGATGAAATCCGGGATCGGTGAATGTCCATAACGCAATTAAAAACCATACAAAAATAAATGTGTATGAATTTCCTCCGGTTAATGTTAAATGCTGCTTTGGTAAATTATTTTCAAGAAAATATAATCCGCCATAACTATTTGCGGCCACTATAACTATAATAATAAAACCTAAGAACATAATTATAAAAGAAAAAGCATCCACCCAAATATTTGATTTAAAGCCGCCCTTAAACATATAAATACTTACTAATGCCGCACTTATTATTAATGCAAGGAAAAAATTTATATTAAAAATTAAAGCTACTATTTGAGCCATCATCAATAAATATGGAGCCGGTGAAACTAAGATGAATACTAACACTGCGGAAATTAAACTTACATTTTTTCCATAAACAATTTCTAATTTATCCGGAATCGTATAAAGCTTTGCCGATCTGATCTTTTCCGCGAAAGTCAATGCAAATATAAACGCGAAAATATAGTATGGAAATCCTTGAGTAAACCAGCTTACTAATCCAAACCTGTATGAAAATTCGCCAACACCAAGAATTCCGCCATACCAAGCTGCAACATTATTCAAAATGAATAATACCAATCCAACATTTCTGCCGGAAAGTAAATACTCTTCACTGTTATTTTGTGATGATCTAAATGAAGATATAAAACCGATTGAAATAAGTATTATAAAGAAAATGACAATGATGAAAATATCTAAATAACTAAATGAAACCATGCTTTACCATTGTATGATAATCTCTTATAATTAAAATTATTCCGCCTTCAATTTTTAATTTTATATTTTGCGAAACCGCTAAGTTGCTAGTACTTTCTTTTTTACCAAACGGCAATGAAATATTTTTTAAGGGGTATTTTAATCCTGATGATGAAATTTTTGTTTTATCATCAATTCCATATAGCGATATGGTTTCGCCCTCTTGAGCAGTTAAAATTATTTTCCCCGAATAAGCCCGCAGTAGTGAATTTTTATGAAGTAAAGTTATTTTTATTTTATGATAAAATTTAATTACTATTCCAATATTGCAAAATGAATGATCAAGTCTGTCTCCCGTTCCACCTAATAAAATGACTTCCGAGAATTTTTTCTTTATCAAATATTTTAATGCTTTCTCAACATCAGTATCATTTTGTCGGGATATTTTTATTATTAAACATTTATCTTTATAAAAATTTAATGCCTTTTCGGAAATTGAATCTAAGTCACCGACTATAATATCCGGAATTAAATTTATTTTTTTTGCGGAGTTAGCGCCTCCGTCCGCACAAACAATTGTGCCGTATCCAATAGACTTAAAATAATTTATTATTTTTTTCGATGGACTTTCGCCATTGGCGATTAAAATTGCTTTTTTCATAAAATCAATTCTTCAAACATTATAAATTCAATTTAAGACCAACTAGATAATTTCTTTCCGCCCCAGGAAAAAAGTCACCTCCGGTTGCGTATGCCGCATATAATTTATTCAATACATTGTTCAATTGAAAAAACAATTTTGCGGATTTAGCGAAAGAGTTAATTTCAAATTCATAACTTCCGAAAATATTCATTAAAAAATACGGATCGACAACGTTGTCAAAATAATTTACAAATCCCGGATTTTCAAATAACATTTTTTGAAAATCATCTCCATAATTATCAGAATAGTATTTTCCGACATATTTAGAACTCAGATTTAAATTTAAGCTTTTGTATTCATATTTTAATACAGCATTAAATAAAAAGTTTGGGAACCCGGAAATTAAATTATCAGATAGATTAATTTCCTTTGTTAGTTCATTTCCTAAATTATCATAAGAATTTATGAATGTGATCCCTTGGTTAATATAATTTTTACTATAAGATGTATTTAAAATTAATTCGAAATTTTCTAAAAATCGGTACGATCCTTCTACTTCAATACCCATATGAATTGAGCCATCGACGTTTCCGGTTATCGGCTGACCGAATCTATCAAGCTGACCTTGCTTAACAATTTCATCCTTAAAAGACATATAAAACAAATTAAAATTCAAAGTATGTCCGGGAGCTAAATATCGCGCCCCTAGTTCGATGTCGGTCATTCTTTCGGGATTTACTAGCGGCTTATTAAAATTATAATTACCAGATCCGTAAATTTCAAATTGAGGAATTTCGCCGGCGCTTGATTCCGCCGCGTCATAATAATTTTTTAATCTTGGTTCGCGCGACACTTTGGCGACTGAAACGTAAGTATTTACGTAATTATTGAATTTGTAATTTACTCCAAATCTTGGATTTGTAAATAAATTGCTAACGGTAAAATCGTTGTTCAAATATTTTTCATTGAATAATTTGTAACTATGATAAGATAGTTGAATTTCTCCCATTATATTTAAATTAGGAAGTAAACTATAGTTTTCATTTACATAAAAATTAAAAATATCGTTACCTCCTTCGTAATAATAATATTGATAATCTTGAGAAACATTTAATGGAATATTTTCCGCATATCTTAAATTTCCCCAATGTTTTGATCTGTGATTTCTATATTCCAAACCTGTAACTAAAGTACCATTATTATGATCCCAAGTCAATCTTGGAATAATTCCCCACTGCTTATTTTTAACCACCGCGTGAATAATTGAGTTTTGCGGAATAAAATTGCTATCAAAACCGTTTTGTTTTAATCTGAAATAATCATCATAATAAATTGACCACGAACCGTCGTAATCAAAAAACCCTTCGCCTAAAACAAGAAACAACGCATTGTTTAACGTAAGGTTTTTGGCAATCTTAATTTCATTTAATAATTCGAAATGCGGTTGAGAAAAATTTTCAATCTCCGATTTTTTTCGCTCAACATTATAAGTATAAGAATCTTGATCAGCTTCCCAATATGAAAAATTTTCCTTTCGTAAATTTTTATCGCTTATTGCAAATTTAGGTAAGCCGGTATAAGCCAATCCGTCTGAAATTGGTCCGCCGAAAAAATTGATTTGCGTTGTAACGTTTTTGTCATATCTTGCCGCGGAAATATGATAGGAATTAAAATTGGCCCAGCTTCTGTCTCTATATCCGCTGCTAATAATTTTAGAAAGTTTTGCATAAATCGAATATTTATTATCAATCAATCCGCTAGCAAATTTTGCGCTGTACTTTTTGATATTAAAACTTCCGGTAGTGATAGCCAGATCAAAATTGGGTTTATCTGAAAATGGAGATGTAATAATATTTATCGATCCGCCAATTGATGGATAACCAATAGCTCCAGCGCCCGCTCCTCGCTGAACTTGAATCAGTTCAGTGCTTTCAAGCAGATCGGGAAGATCAAGCCAATAAATATTATGATCTTCAGGATCGTTTTGGGGAATTCCATTAACGGAAATTGAGAGCCTTCTTTGATCAAATCCTCGAATGCTCAAATAATTATAACCAATTCCATTTCCATTTTCGGAATATGAGGTCGCCGATGGTAAGTTAGCTAAATACTCAGGAACATCTTGAACAGAATAATTTTTTTCAATTTCTTTTTTTTCAATCGTTGAAAATGAAGTCGGCGACTTTTTTACATCCGATATTATTGCGTTAACAATCACGGACTGAAGTTTATAATCAATCCATTCGAGTTTAATGATTCTGTCAGATCTTAAAAATTCTTCCAGCGCAATTCTTTGCGATTTGTAACCTATATAGCTGACTATTAAGCTGTCATTTTTAATTGAATTTGCAGCTAAATTAAATTTACCATCAAGATTTGCCGAAGTACCGATATTATGGTTGGATAAATAAACATTAGCTGAAGCCAATGGCAGATTTGTTTTGCCGTCAATTACTACTCCGTTAATCTCATAATTTTGAGCAAAAATAATTTTAGCAAATAAACAGATAATTATTAAAAAATATTTCATTGTGAATTCCTTTCAAAAAAAATAAAAAATTTTCAAAAGGGATTTTAATGAGAATGGTTTAAAACAAAAAAACCAATTCCCATAGAGAAAAGGTTTTATAATAGATCTGAAACTCATTTCCCTACGCCAGCATTACCCGGATCAGGTTCAAGGGTTTGTTCTCAGTCACTATTGTGACACCCCTAATGAAAATATAATACAAACTTACTAAGAAATTGCTTTATGTCAAAAAAAAATAAAACTCAATAAATTAATTTTTTCCGAATTTAAAAATATTTTTCATTTTCTTTTTGGCTTCTTCTTCAAGCTTTTTCTTTAATTCTTCTTCCTTTTTCTTTGCTTCCTCTTTAATTTTATTTTCAGCTTGTGTTTTCAAGGAATCAACTTTTTGTTTTGCCTCTTCAACAACTTTGTCTTTCACTTCTTCAACAGCATCCTTTACAATATCTTTTGCAATGTCTGTTGCGGAAGTAGTAATTTTAGGCGAATCAATTGTTCCACCAATCAATGCTTTAACTTTTACTTTATCACTTTTAATAATATTCAGATCTTTTTTTAGTAGTCCGCTAATTGCTGAATTTGCTGATTTTTGTAAATTGCCAGCTGGAATATCGATATCCATTGTATAGTCAATTGATTGATCAATACTGTTCGAACCTGATAATGTAACGTCATAATCAGCAATTTTATAGGAAACAGGTGAAATAAAAAATTTACCGTTTTCAATTTTAAAAGAAGGATTAACATTTTTAATACTCGGATTTGATAGTTCGGATATTTTCAAAATATTTCCCAAAGTTGTAAAAGGTTTGAAACCTTTAATCTCAATTGATGTCAAACTAAGTTTCCCGTTGCTGTTAAAACTGTTCCAATCAGGCACTAATTCGTTATTCAGATTAGTTGTAAACGAAAGAGTTGAACTGAAATTACCTTGAATATATTTCGCAATCGGAGCAAACTGTTTAACAGTGATAAAAGAATTATAAGTTTTGTTTATATCGAAATTGGAAATATTCATTGAGAAATTTACTTCAGGATTTTCCGTTAATTCGTCTTTAAAGTAATAACCATTGCCTGCCAATGAACCGTTTAGTAAGTTCATAAATAAGTTTTCCATTATAACTTTGCTGTTTTTAACAATTAGTTTTCCCTTAAAATCTTTGATATCAAGGTTATCGAAAATTAAATTTTTTATTGTAGATGATAAAACAAAATCAACATTTTTAGGAATATTAATTGCGGAAATTTTTACGGAATCTGACTTTTTCGGAGTAGTGCTTTCATCTTCGGACATAAAAGGATTCATGTTAAAATAGTTTGATGTAACATTTAATTTTCCAACTAAAATTCCATCGGCAAGAAAAAATGAAATCAAATTGTTCAATTCCCCGGAAGCGCTCAAATCGCTCTCACCTATTTTTGTACTAAATGATTTCAACTCAACCTTTTTTGGCGTAAAACTAAGCTCCGCATTAGGAATACTAACTTCTTCTTTTAAATCAATAGATTTATACTTAAAATTCTGCAATTTCATTTTTCCGTTTGCATTTATATTTTCATAATTTTGCTGCTCAGTCTGCAAATTTCCCGTAAAACTTACATCGGAATTTATAATTCCGCTCAGTGTAGTTATATTTTCAAATTTAATCGCATTTTTCAAATTATCTAAATTGATTACTCCTTTCATCATTGCATCAACAAAAGGCGATTCTTTAATATTTGTAACTTTTAATTTTCCATCAAAAGGATCTTTTCCAAGTTCAAAATGAATTTTGCTCAAGTCAATTATTGTGTTATTAATTATACCGTCGTTATTTGCTATTGTTAAATCTACGTTAACGTTTTTAACAGGAACTGGTAATTGCGGATAACTGAAATCAGCATTAGCAACATTTATTTTTAAATTGAAAGCTGGAATTAAATCATCCGTAGATTTACCTTTTAAATTACCGGATAAATTAGCAGTTCCATTTGCTTTTAAGTCAGCAAAATTATTTTTATAAATTGCAGGTACTAATGAAAGAATATCCTTAAAGCTTGCGGAGGGAGCGTTAAATTTAAAATCAACGAAAAGTTCATCATTCGGAAATTCAACTCCTCCATCCAAATTAAGAACTAAGTTATTCATTTTCAGCTGATTATTTTTCAAAATAAATTTCATATCCTTTAGATTAACATCTAAGTCCATTGTCAATTCAGCGCTTACTCTATTTAAGAATTTTATATTGTTCATTTCAAATGTTAATTCTTTAACATCAGTTTTTGTTCTTAAAATAAAATTATCTTGACTAAAATCACCATCGCCGGTATGATTTAATCCATTAATAGCGGCAACCATATTTGAAGTTTGATCGATATACGCAATTTTACCATTAACAATTTCATAAGATTCTAGATCAACCGATATTTTACCATCAGATTCATTTTCAGTAGTCTCATTTTTATTCTCTTCGGGAAATATTTTATAATTAGCTGTACTGTCTTTTAAAATAAAAACCAAAACTTTTGGATTTATCATCTTGAAGGAATTTATTTTAATTTTATCGCCGGAAATAACACTCATTAAATTTATTGACAAGCTAAGATTTGAACTGCTGAAAACCGTATCTCCTTCAAACGGCGCTTTATTTACTATTGAAAGATCGTTCATCGATAAAGATAGATTGGGGAAACTGGAAAATAAATTTAATCCGACATCACTAAAATTTAAAGTTGCATTTAAATTTTTATTTGCTTCATTTTTAATAAGGTCTGTTATCTGAGATTTGAAAAAGAAAGGAATTATTAAAATAAATAAAATTAATGCGACAAATATTATTCCCGTTATTTTCAATATTTTCTTCATAAAAATTACTCCGATATTTTACACAAGCCTAATTATTAATAAATATTAAATATTTTTTTTATATGTTTGAAAAAATAAGCTTAAAATTTACTATTACAAATAACGTTTTTTTTTGAATAATAAACAATCTACAAAACTTTGACATGAACAATATTGCCATACTGCTCTTAAGCTGTAAAGATCAAAAAGGTTTAGTTTATAAGATTACTAAACTGATTTACGAACTAAATGGAAATATTATTGATTTGGACGAACACGTAGATCAAATTGAAAAAATGTTTTTTGTAAGAGTCGCTTGGAACTTTGACGAAAGTAAAAATAGCAAATCTGAAATTACTGAATCCTTTTCATTACTCGCAGGTGAATTTAATTCAAAATGGGAAGTTAAATTTGAAGATGAAAAACAAAATGCAGCAATTTTTGTTTCAAAATATGATCATTGTCTGCAGGAAATTTTATGGAGAAACAGTTTATCTGAGTTAAACATAAATCTTAAACTCATTATTTCCAATCATCCTGATCTAAAAGGTTTAGCAGAACATTATAAAATTCCGTTTTACGTGTTTGAAATTAATAAATTAAATAAACCTGAAATTGAGTTAAAAGAATTAGAATTACTAAAACACAACAATGTTGAATTAATAGTTCTAGCAAGATATATGCAAATTCTTTCTCCAGAATTTGTAAAAAATTTTCCTAACAAAATTATCAACATACACCATTCATTTTTACCCGCATTTATCGGCGGAAATCCATATAAACAAGCATTCGAAAGAGGCGTAAAAATTATTGGAGCTACAAGTCACTATGTTACAAGCCAATTAGACGAAGGCCCGATTATTGAACAGGATATAATTAAAATTACCCACAATGATTCCTTGGAAGATCTTATTACGAAGGGCAGAGATCTGGAAAGACTCGTTCTCGCGAGAGCGCTTCTGCTGCAAAGCCAAAACAGAATTTTGGTATATGGGAAAAAGACGATTGTATTTTGATTTATTTTAATCCAACCGACTTATTCGCCTTAACTTTAATTTCATATTTTTTTGAAAAATTATTTTCAAATAATGAAACATTGATCTTTATTCCGGGAATATTCATATTGTATTCAGATATGTTTAACGTATCAATTTCATAACCTTCATTTTTACAGCCTTTGATCAGTGAAATCAATTCGTTATCCGCTGCTGATTTTGAATCAAATGTTTTTGAACACTCTGCTTGAAAAACTTCAGCCTTGTTAGCAACAAAAACCGATTGAGAATTATCAGTTTTGTAAAATACACATTGCATTTCTTTGTTACTACGGTCTTGATGCGCCGGTTTTCCAAAGTGAGAAACAACGTAATCCATTTTTTTACCAATGATTTGATAGATCTTTAAATTTTGAGAATTGTTTGGGAATGGTAAAATAGGATTTAACACAAACACACTTAACAACAACCACGAAGTTTTCATTTTTCCTCCTCGCAAATTGTCAATTCAGTATAAAGTGAATCTGTAAATAATAAATAATTTTGAGAATAATACAATAAAATCGTATTTAAAATTATCCAATTAAGAACAAAAAACGCAATTAAAATTTTACATTATTTTCGATTCAACATAATTTAAAACTTCTTCTAATGCTAACTGTGCGTCTTTTTTTAAATTGCCGCATTTGTCTTTCATAGAATTACAAAATTCCACGTCTTTTATTTCTTTAAGATTTATAAGAACATTATAAATCCCACCAATTACACCTGAGTAAGCCATTTGTGCACCCACGCCAACATCGGTTATTGAATTCGGATTTCCGTTTTTCGCGACAATTAATGAAATATCAATTACTTCTTTAGATAATTCAGCAGTTTTATGCGGTACAAGTACCGCTTTTTTTAATCCGTTCTGCATTGCTTGTTTTCTTATTTCTTTTTCACTTGCGGAATTGTTCGGCAATCTTTTCGCGTTCATAAAATCATTAAACGCGTGTGTGTCTTCATCTATCGCCTTCATTAATTCGTTTTTTATTTGCTGAGATTTTTCAGCAGTGGAATTTAGAAGTTCATCAATATTTTCAGAAGCTTTTTTAAATGATGATAAATTGCTTACCATTGAAGATAAAGCCGCTCCTAAAGCTCCTGCAAGCGCCGCAATTGAACCGCCGCCGGGAGCCGGAGTTTCCCTTGAAACTTCGTCGACAAAATCATATAAGGTCATCTCAACCAAAGCGTCGTCAGAATTTTTAGGTAATCCTAACACTCTTTCCGAAATTCTAAAATCATTTACGTCATTTAATCCCAATGATTGAACCGCTGAGTTTAAAATATCTTTTACCGGAATTCCGGTTGATCTTTGCTGTTTTTGTAAGTAATACTTGCCCGATTGATAAAGCGCATTAAACGGAACTAATCCGACAATTTCACTTCCGGTTACAACAATTCCTCTTTCTTCGGCTAATTTACGCGCCGCTTCCAAAACATCGTGCATTGATGTAACGTTATAATCAGTTAAATTAATAGAAATTTGAGATCTGTCGAATTCATTTACTATCCAGCCAATTGCTTTGCAATTTTTGAATAGTCCTTTTTTCTTTACAGATTCACCTTCAGGCGAATCGGGGTTAATATCATTTAACTTTAATAATTCGGTAAGATCATAACCATGAACTTCGCTGCAATGCTTAATTGTTTCACTTATTGTTTTTCCGTTAAAATCGCACTCACCGCAAGGATAAATATCTTTTTCATACTTAATAACATTTTCACTTTTATAGTAATACGGAAATGATGCAGGTCTCCTCGCCGATCTTCCCTTTTCTCTTAACTCATAAGCTATATCAATTGCATGAAGTTTTTCTCTAGTATTTAAATTTATGTTATAAGCAATTAAAAATTCTCTCACACCAATTACTGTCGCGCCGCTTCTTTTATTAAACTCAACTGGACCAAAATCGGGTCTCCAATTTTCATCTTTTAATTTTTCAGATAAACCTTCGTATTCACCTTTACGAATTACTGCAAGATTTTTTCTATCTGTTTTTCGCGCGGATTTTTCATATAAGTAAACCGGAATTTTTAATTCCTCACCAACTCTTTTTGCAACATCCTTTGATAATTGTACGCATTCTTCAATTGTAATTCCGTTTACCGGAATAAACGGAAAAACATCGGTTGCGCCCATTCGGGGATGAGTGCCGGAATGCTTTGACATATCTATAAGTTCAGAAGCTTTTTTAATTGCCTGGAATGCCGCTTCGGCAACTCCATTTTTATCACCAATAAAAGTAACAACAGTTCTGTTCATATCGGCACCGCGATCTACATCGAGGAGTTTTACATTGCCGACCTTTTCAATTTCATCTGTAATTTGTTTAATAATATTTAAATCTCTGCCTTCGGAAAAATTAGGTACGCATTCTATTAATTGTTCATTCATATCATTCTCATAATAGTTTAATAATTTATTTCGATATCACCGACCGGCCAGCGCGCTCTTAAGTTCAAAGTATCAGGATAAAAATAAAATTCCTCGGAATACTTTAGTGAATCAAAATTACCAAATGAATATTTATTATTCGAATCGGCGTCACTGTAAAACCAGAGTAAATATTTTGCCGGATTCAGTCGTTCAAAATTAAAAATACCGTCTTTAGAAACATCTTTTTGAATCTGCATTTTTTTATTTTCAAGGTTCTTAAGAACAGCTTTTGTATTTTTCTTTTTGGTAACAACTTTTCCACTTGCACCTGAAAAATCCAAATTATTTATTGTTGTTAATTTATTTGTAACAATTGTATCAACTTTATTTCCGACTAAATCCGTAATGTTCTTAAAGTTAATTTTAACTTTATAATTTGTTTTTGGCTTCAAATCATTTAGCGGAATTATTTTTACAGAGGCATCATTTATTTTTTCGAAATTAAATTTTATTGAATTGCTGTCAGGATCAAGAATTACCAATGCCGTGTTAAGTATTTTTGTATCAAATCCATCTGAAAAATTAATGGTAAATTTCGGCTGATGATAATCAATTGTATTCTTTGCTAAGTCAGTTACTAATTGTGTAATCTTTATATAATTCGTATCAACTTTGTTGCTTGGAGTAAAATTAATACTTTGACTCAAAATTTTGTTTTTATTCAAATCAAAAATATCATGCGCAGATAAATAAATATTGTTTTCATCATTCAAAGAATCATTGATACAAAGGACATATTCACTTTTATTAACATTGCCTTTAAAATAATTCTTTACGTTAAAAGTTTTATTTTGTGTTGAGTCGACTATTGAAAAATTATCTGCGCTCATTTTAGAGCTATCTATTGGTTCACTGAATTCAACTACAATATGATTTTTATCCGTCATAGTCGCGGATAATATATTAGGCGGAAGTGTATCTTCTTTTGTCATAAAAAAATTTACATCATAAACCTTATTAGCAGAATCTTGAATTACTACGCTTCCGGAGGCAAATCCAATTTGATCTTCACCTTTGTCGTAAACCAAGTTTTTAAATTCATCTTTAACCGCAAACAATTCATACTCACCATTGCCCAAACCATTAATTTTATATTCACCGGTTTTGTTAACCTGCGAAACATAATCCGGTTTATTTTTATAAATGTTTAATGAATCCACATTTTTTTTATAAGCAAAGATCATTATTTCATCTACTTTATCTGCATAAACTTTACCGCTAATGTTTCCGCTGTCTATTTTACTTCCGGTTGAAAACGTAAGGATAAATGGTTCTGTCATTTTGTTATTATTGTTTACATCCGTAATTTCTGTACCAATAACAATTGAATAAGTTGTGTTTTCTTTGAGCTTTTCTTTGAAAGTTATCTCCACAGATTTATTAGTCCATGAAAATTCCGGCGTGCTTTCCAAAATTGGTGAGATGAAAAAAGCGTCATTAACAGTTCGTTTAGTTACATATTCGGAAAAAGTAAGTTCAATAAAATCTTTATCAAAATTTGTCGTTCCGTTTTCGGGAAATGATTCCAATATTTTTGGCGGAATAATATCCTTTTCTCCGCCGGGAGGTGAAAGTTGATTTGCGCAGCCTATCATTAACAAAATTGTAACTGCAAATAAAATAGGAAATATTACTTGTTGTTTTCTCGCCAAATTCTGTACCTGTTTACTTGTCGTTCATGTTCGGTTGATGATTCTGAAAATACGTGTCCGCCTTTTCCATCAGCAACAAAATAAAAATAATTATTTTCTTCCGGAAATATTGCGGCCATAATTGCTTCTTTTCCGGGATTGTTAATTGGAGCCGGCGGTAAACCATAGTACATATATGTGTTAAACTTGGAATCTATCTCTAAATCTTTATAAAGAATTTGATTTACCTTAGCGTTGTTTTTTCTTAAAATATATTGAATTGTTGGATCAGCCTGCAGTTTCCAATTTTTTCTAAGTCTATTATAATAAACTCCTGCAATTCTGCCAAACTCTTTAAAATCATTTGATTCACCATCAATTATTGAAGCCATAGTTAAAATCTGATTTTGATTCATATTCATTAGTTTCAATTGATCAATAACATCTTTTTGCTCAAATATTTTTTTTACTTCATTTGATAACTTTTTAATTATATCTTCTTCACTTATTCCTTTATAAAAATAATAAGTTTCGGGAAGCAAATAACCTTCTAAAGATTTTGTGTTTAGGTTTAAACTTTTAATAAATTTCTCATCATTGGATAATTTCATAAATTTTTTTGCTGATATTCCCAATTCATCTTGAAGAAGCGCCGCTAATTTCTCATGCCAAATTCCTTCCTGAATTGTTACTAATTTTTGACCTTTTGGTTTACCCTGAATTAAAATTTTTAATAATTCTTTGTAATTAGTTCCATCGGGAATTTCATAATTTCCCGCTTTAATGTTTCTATCAGCGCTGTAAATATGTGACGCGGCCTTAAAATAAAATTTATTATGAATTATGTTCTTTTCATAGAGTGAATCAACAATTGAATTGAATGTTTCACCAGAAGCAATGTTTAAAATTACGGACTTTGAAGTTCCGTTGTAATTTGGTTTATAAAACATAAAGATGAAATTACCTGTTATAAAAACCAATAACCCAATTCCAAAAAATATTTTTGACTTTGTAGGTTTTAGAAAACTTTTTCTATTTTTTTTTGCCATAATTTTTAAATATAATTTACAGTATTTTATTCTCAAAATAATCTTTAGTAAGATTTGGAAAAGCATTAGAATTTAATGAAAATCTATAGCCTCCTTTAAAATATTGATATCCGCGTAACGCTATCATTGCTGCGTTATCTCCGCAATATTCCATATCAGGAATTATTATTCTTTTACTAAATTTTTTCCCAAGAAGTTTTAATTCATTTCTTAATTTTAAATTTGCGGCAACTCCGCCAACAAGCGAAATACATTTTACATCAAATTCATTTATTGCGTGAATTATGTTTTTTAAAATAGCGTTAACCGCGGCATTTTGAAAAGAAGCCGAAATATTTTTTTTATCTTCGTCATTTATTGGTCTATCTTTTTCAATATTTTCAATTGATCTAAGTACCGAAGTTTTAATACCGCTGAACGAAAAATCATATTTATTCTTTGTTCTAGCAATTGGATATTTTATGAAATTTTCATCTCCTGTTTCAGCATATTTTTGAATTAACGGTCCGCCGGGATAACCCAGTTTAAGCATTTTTGATACTTTGTCAAAAGCTTCTCCTATCGCATCGTCAATTGTGGAACCGAGTTTAATAATTTCAAATTCGCTTTTAACCAAAAGCAGTAAAGTATGTCCGCCGCTAACTGCCGAACAAAGAAACGGATACTGGGGTTTTTCGTTCATTAAAAATCCCGAAAAAATATGTCCTTCGATATGATTTACTGGAACAAACGGCTTGTTTAAAGCAAGCGATAAACTTTTACCGAATGTTAAACCGACCAATAAAGCGCCAATTAAACCTGGTCCTGCTGTAGCCGCAATTAAATCAATATCGTTAAGTTTCAAACCACTATTATCTAACGCATTTCTAACCAACGGTATAATTTGTTGTAGATGTGCCCTGCTTGATAATTCGGGAATTACACCGCCAAATTTATTATGGAAATGCTGAGATGAAATTAAATTTACAATTACATTTTCATCTTTTAATAGTGATACTGAAGTTTCATCACACGAGCTTTCAATTCCAAGAACTATCATTAATTGAACTTAAAAATACTTTTTGCAATATGTCCTGCTATCTCGGGATTTTCCTGCATTCTTCTTATTGAATACGCATACCATTTTTTACCGTAAGGCACATAGATTCTTATTTTATGTCCATCGGAATTAATTTTGTCTCTTAATTTTTCAGTAACTCCGTAAAGCATTTGAAATTCATATTTATCTTTGGACAATTTCATATCATCAATAATTCTATATGCGCCGTTTACCAAATAATCGTCATGTGTCGCAATACCTACATAACTTCCATTCTTCAGCATCATTTCTAAAAGTTTTAAGTAATTATCTCTAATTGACTGCTTATTTTTATACGCAATTTCATCCGGCTCAATGTAAATACCTTTGCATAATCTGTAGTTTGTTTTGGTCGAATTAAGATCCTTTACATCATTTTCAGTACGCTTCAGATAAGCCTGAACAACAATACCAACATTATCAAACTCACTTTGCAATTTTTTAAATATCCTTATTGTTGAAGAAGTGTAAGGAGAATCTTCCATATCTACCCTAACGAAGTTATTTAGTTTTTTTGCATGCGTTAACACTTCTCTAAGCTGATTATAGAAAAAATTTTCATCAATGCTTAAACCTAAAGAAGTCGGTTTAACTGAAAGATTTGCTTTTAAATTATTTTGATCAATTGCGTTTAGAACTTTGAAACATTCTTCTTTTTCATCAATTGCTTCATCTTTGGTTTTTATCGCTTCACCTAAAACATCTAAAGTTGCAAAAATACCTTTTGCGTTTAACAATTTTACTACATTTACGGCATCTTGTAAATCAACTCCGGCAATATATTTTTTCGCAAAAATATGCACTATTGACTTAGGAAGCAGTTTAACAAAATTTACAATAGATTTGTTTAATAATTCCACATTTACCTCAATTTTAATACATGAAAAATAAATGTTCAAAGATTGCTAATCAAGAAATGTATGAAGGAAATGTGATTTTATAACGAATTAAAAAGTCTCAAGAAAAACTCTGTCTTTGTTTTTAGGTCTTCTAAATTGCCATTATTGATTATAATAAAGTCGGATTTAGATTTCTTTATGTTTTCAGGGATTTGATTTTCAATAATTTTTAATATTTCACTATCTGAATAATTGTTTCTAATTTTTATTCGTTCAATTCTCTTATCATCATCAGCTGTTACTAACAAAACGTGATCGAAAAGTTCTTCCATTTTTGCTTCAAATACCAACGCTGATTCAACAAAAATAAGATTTTCAGTTTTTTGTCTTTCCGTAATTTCTTCAGAGATATTTTTAATTGTGGCAGGATGAACGATTGAATTTAATAGTTTTAATTTATTTTTATCGTTAAAAACAATATTGGAAATAAATTTTGAATTTAATTTGTTATCAATAAAAACTTCGCTGCCGAATTTTTCAATCAGTTTTCTGCGAATTTCTTTATCGGTCTGCATTAATTTTCGCGCAGTATCATCGGCATTTAAAACAGTAAAACCATTCGCTTCAATTATTTTTGCGACAGTTGTTTTACCAGTGCCAATTCCGCCTGTTATACCGATTTTTAATTTGTTCATATTAAAAAAAATACCGGATACATCCGGTATTTAATAAAATTTATTTTGCGTAAGCTATTTTTCTGACTTCACGTATAACCGTAACTTTTATTTGTCCGGGATATTCCATTTCTTCTTGGATTTTATGAGCGATATCTTCCGCCAATTTTTCTGAAAACTGGTCATCGGCTTTATCCGGTTCAACAACAACTCTTACTTCTCTTCCTGCCTGAATTGCGTAAGTTTTAGCAACACCTTCAAATGTGCTGGCAATTCCTTCAAGGTTTTCTAATCTTTTTACATATCCTTCCAATGGTTCTCTCCTAGCGCCCGGACGTGCGCCGCTAATTGCATCGGCAGATTGAACCAAAGCCGAAATTGCGTGTGTCATTTCTACGTCTTCGTGGTGACTTGCCGCTGCATTTATAACAATTGGATGTTCTTTATATTTTTTAAGTAATTCACCTCCAATTAAAGCGTGAGGTCCTTCTATACTTTTGTCAACAGTTTTACCAATATCGTGAAATAATCCGGCACGTTTGGCAATTTGCTGATCCAAACCAAGTTCAGCTGCCATAAATCCCGTTATATAAGCTACTTCAATGCTATGTTGAAGCAGATTCTGACCGTAACTAGAACGGTATTTCATTCTTCCAATAAATTTAACTAGATCTCTATTAACTCCGTGAATTCCAAGTTGAATAAGAATATTTTCTCCCTCTTTTTGAATTTCTTCTTCAAGTTCCTGCTCAACTTTTTTAACTACTTCCTCAATTCTTGAAGGATGAATTCTTCCGTCAGCAATTAATCTTTCTAAGGCAATTCTTGCAATTTCTCTTCTGTACTGATCAAATGCCGAAAGAATAACGGCTTCGGGTGTATCATCAACAATTACATCAACACCGGTTGCGGCTTCAAATGCTCTAATATTTCTGCCTTCTCTTCCAATAATTCTACCTTTCATCTCATCGTTTTGAATTTGTAAAACTGAAACGGTTGTTTCAACAGAATGATCAACAGCTGTTCTTTGAATTGCTTGAACAACAATTTTTTGAGCTTCTTTTTTTGCTTCAGATTTTGCTTTTTCTTTAATCTCATTAACAAATTGCGAAGCGTCAGATTTTGCCATGTCAATTACATTTTCCATCAACATCTTCTTTGCTTCATCTTTTGTTAATCCTGCTGTTTTTTCCAATCTAATATTTTGTTCCGCAATCAGTTTTTCAACTTCTTCAAATTTTTTCTCAAGAATTTCTTGATGTTTTTTATTTTGTTTTTCAGATTCTTTATTTTCTTTTTCCTTTTCTAAAACAAGTTCATACTTTTTTTCTAAACTTTGCTCTCTTTGTTCAATCTTCTTTTCATAAGCCAACATTTTCTGCTGTTTTGTATTTTTTTCAATATCAAATTCTTGTTTCTTTTTTAGCCATTCATCCTTAACTTCCAACAATTTTTCACGTTTGATGTTTTTGGCTTCTTTTTCAGCTTCGGAAATTATATTTGCGGCACGTTCGTTAGCGACACTGATCTTATTTGCGGCAATTTTCGAATGTATCAGCCAGCCTAGATAAAAAGCTACTGCGGAAAAAACGATGACCAATAAAAGTATAATAAACGGGTTACTTAAATCCATTTCCCCTCCGGAAATAAACCCGCAACTGCCAACTAAGGATGGAAAAACTCATCCTTATTAGTGTGGGTAACTGCCCAATGCTTTTTACTTCCACTAGTCCGTTTCCGGAATCCGACGAATCGGATTGAGGCCTGTAATACACATTGTGAGTCAGAAACCCTAAATGAACTCTGTTAGTTTTTCATGTATTAATTGGCAGTGCGGAAATTTTATGATGGAATGGACTCAATATCAGATTTATCTAAAAGAAGCTTTATTTTTTTTATTTTGTCAGTTGCTTGTATACTAAATTCCCTAAACCTATTTTTTTCAACGGATAGATCATATGCAATATTTAATGCTGCAATTATGGCTATTGTTTCCGACGGTTGATCTTTTAACTCAGTTTTCGTTTCATCCATAATTTTATTTACATAATTTGCCAATTCTGTTGCAATTTCTTCATTTTCTACGAGCAATGAAAATTCTTTATCAAATATTTTTACTTTAAGCTTCTTTTTTTCTGACATTTTGTCTATTCTGTACCTAAAAATATCCTACACAATTTGTTAATTAAAACTACGACCTTATATGATAATCAATTCTCGCAATTAGATCATCAATCTGACTTTTTAAGTTTTGTCTTTCTTGTAAATCTAATGTTGATTTTTTAATTCCTACCGTTGAAGATTTATCTTCAGCAGTGTTTAATTTTTTTTCCAATTCTTTAATTTTTAAAATCAGTACATCGTTTTCTTTTGTTAAACTGTCTACTTTTTGCTTTAATGCATTTTTTTCGTTTGTTACATTTTCGGTTTCTGAAACATGACTTTGAATCACTGATTCCAATGATTCAATCTCTTTCATGAATAAATCATATTTAGTTGATTCACTCACATTAACCTCTTAATTCTGCGTTAAATTTAGTTTTAACAGCCTCAATCGTTTTCCAAAATTCCACATCTATTTCATCTTCGCGCAGAGTTTTGGTTTCATCAAAATATTCTAACTGAAACGCAAGGCTTATTTTATCCGAACCTAATGTTTCACTTTCAAAGATATCAAATAAATTTACATTTTTCAATAGCTTTGAGCTAGAATCTTTTATTGTATTTAAAACTTCGGAATAGGTAATTTTCTTATCTAAAATAAAGCTGAAATCTCTAAAAACCTTTGGATATTTTAACAAAGGCTGACTTTTCCTGACTAATTTATCTAATTTTCTTAATTGAGATAAATTATATTCGGCAAAATAAACATCTTTGGAAATTTCAAATTTTTCCAAAATTTCTTTTTTTAACTTTCCGCCGGTACCAATAACATTACTACCAATTCTCTGTTCAAATCCAAATTCACAAACATTGCTTTCTAAATTATATTTTTTTTCAATTTTAGCATTAATATTTAATTGTTCTATAATGTTGTCATTTATCCCAATCAAATCATATATGTCAAAATTTTGACTTTTCTGGTACCATGTTGAATTTATTCTTTCGCCGCAAACCGCAAATGTTAAATTTTGATTCTCTTCAAAATCTTCAAATGATTTAATTTCATAATTTTTTTTTGAAAAAACTTGTCCAATTTCAAAAAACATTAAATCGTTTTCTTTTACTTTAAGATTTCTTGAAATGTTCATTAAAATTCCAGGCAGTAAGGAAGTTCTTAAAGTAGACATTTCCGTACTTTGCGGATTTAATACTTTAATAGGATTTTTTCCATCAATAATTTTTTCTTCGCTCAGCAAAGAATTACATATAACTTCATTGAATTCTAATGCGGTAAATTTATTTCGTATTGAATTTTCAAAATCCGTTTCGTCAACTTTTTTATCTAACGATAAAGAAATTTTTTGAACGGGCGGAATTTCGTCAAGTCCGTAAATTCTTATAATTTCTTCCACTAGATCTATTTCTCGTTCTATATCATTTCTGAATGTTGGAACTTTAACTTCGAGAAGATCATCGGATTCTTTGGTTATATCAAACTTTAATCCCATAAAAATTGATTTAACATTTTCATTGGAAATTTTAAATCCCAAAATTCTCTCAATACGGGAAAATCGAACGCTAAGTAATTTCGGCTCAATTTTATTTGGATAAATATCAATTATTTCATTTATAATTTCGCCGCCGGCTATTTCTTTTATCAATTCTGCGGTTCTTAATCCAGCCGCTAATGTTCCATTTGGATCGATACCTCTTTCAAATCTGTAAGAAGCATCGGAAGATAATCCCAAGCGTTTAGCCGTTTTCCTGATAGATGAAGGATTGAAATAAGCGCTTTCAATTAAAATATTCTTTGTTGTAGAAGTTACTTCTGAATTTTCTCCACCCATCACACCGGCAATTGCCACGGGTTTTTCAGCGTCGCAAATCATTAAATCCGATGAACGCATATTTCTTTCTTTTGAATCTAAAGTTGTAAACTTTCCTTCACCGGAAAAATTTTTTACAACAATTTCACTTCCAGAAATTTTATCCAAATCAAATGCGTGCAAAGGCTGACCAACTTCATGAAGTACAAAATTGGTTATATCAACAATATTATTTATTGGACGAAGTCCAATGCCTGTAAGTCTATCTCTTAACCATTTAGGCGATTCATCGACTTTAACATTTTTAACAACAATGCCGCAATATCGGGGACAAGCACTTAGATTTTCAATTTTTATTTCGGCAAATTTATTTTTATCAACTAACGAATAACTTGTTTTTATTTTTGGAATTGTTAATGATCTATTAAAAATAGCGGAAAGATCCCTGGCCAAACCAATGTGACTTAATTCATCTGAACGGTTTGGCGTTATAGCAACTTCTAGTATAACATCATCCATATTCAGCGCTTTTGCAAGCGGTTCACCAATTTTTAAATTTTCATCTAATATCATTATTCCTGAATGATCATCCGACAAGCCAAGTTCATCTTCGGCACAAATCATTCCCGAAGATTTTTCGCCTCTAATTTTTGCTTCTTTAATTTCAAATTTTCCGTTTGGAATTACTGCCCCAACTTTGGCGAAGGCAACGGTTTGTCCGGCTTTTACATTTGGCGCACCGCATACAACATCGTAAATCTTTGTACCGTCATTAACCTTGCATACCGAAAGCTTATCGGCATTAGGATGTTTTTTAACATCTTCAACTTTGGCAATTGTAATATTTTCAAACTCGCTTGATCTGTCAATTACTTCTTCAACTTCTGATCCGGAAGTAGTTAATTTATCAACGATGTCTTTAACGGAAATCCCGTTGAGATCAACATATTCTTTCAGCCAATTTAGTGAAACTATCAAAACAAATTCCTCAACTTATTTAAATTGATTTAAAAATCTTTTATCATTATCAAAGAAAAGCCTAATATCGTCAATGCCGTATTTAAGCATAGCCATTCTTTCAATACCCATTCCAAAGGCGTAACCGATATATTTTTCCGAGTCAATATTTAAATTATTCAAAACATTAGGATCAACCATTCCGCATCCGAGAATTTCGAGCCATTTGCCTTCTTTCCCTTTTGGCTGCCACCAAATATCTACTTCGGCGCTAGGTTCTGTAAACGGGAAAAAGCTTGCTCTAAATCTATATTTTACATTTTCTCCAAAAAGTTGTTTGGCAAAATAAACCAATGTTCCTTTAAGTTCGGCAAACGTAATATCAGTATCAATTACTAATCCTTCAACTTGGTGAAACAAGCAGTAACTTTTGGCGCTAATTGCCTCATTACGGTAAACTCTACCCGGCATTATTGCTCTAAATGGAGGTTTATTGTTTTTCATCAATCTTACCTGAACCGGTGAAGTATGTGTCCTAAGTAAAAACGACTCATTAATAAAATAAGTATCCTGCATATCTCTTGCAGGATGATCATCGGGAAAGTTAAGCAATTCAAAATTATTTTCATCAGATTCAATTTCAGGACCCGTATAAACAGAAAACCCGAGACCTTTAAAAATTGCTTTAATTTCGTTTAAAGTCTGCGTCAATACATGAAGCGCGCCAATCTTATTTACTCTACCGGGAAGTGTAATGTCAAAATATTCTTTGTGAGTCTTGTTATTCGCTTCAATTTTATTTTTCAAATCGTCAAAGATATTTTGTGCTAAATTTTTTTCATCATTAAGAACTTTACCGAACTTTGGTTTTTCATCTTTTGGAAGAATTTTAAATTCTTCAAAAAGCTGGGCGTAAATTCCATTACGTGAAAAATATTTAATACGCAGATTTTCTAAGGAAGACGGATCAGAAATATTGCTTGAATCAAAAAGAAATTCTTGTTTTATTTTTTCTATTTTATCTTTCATAGCAATTCTAGAATTTAAAAAAATACCCCTAAAATTAATCTGCCATATTTTGGAAGATTTTTAGGGGTAAAAATTATGCAGCAACAAATTTTACAATATCTGAAAAAGCATTAGGATTTTCAACAGCTAAGTTGGCAAGAACTTTTCTATTGATCTCAACACCTTTTTTATTCATTGCGTCAATTAATTTTGAATAGGTTGTACCGTTTAATCTTGCAGCAGCATTTATTCTAACAATCCATAAATTTCTATAAGTTCTCTTTTTGAATTTTCTATCTCTGTAAGCAAACTGTAAACCTTTTTCTACAGAATGTTTTGCAACGGTATAAACTTTACTTCTTGAACCCCAGTAACCTTTTGCAAGTTTTAATAGTTTTCTCCTACGTGCACGTGATGCAACATTATTTTTTGCTTTAGGCATTTTTCACAAACTCCTTTTATTGTAACATTGTTTTTACGCGTTTTAAATCAGCATCAGAAACAAGTGTAGCTTTTCTCAAACCTCGTTTAGTTTTTGTACTTTTTTTTGTAAGAATATGAGATTTAAATGCTTTATTTCTTTTAACTTTACCGGAACCGGTTTTTCTAAAAGTTTTTGAAGCACCTCTATTACTTTTCATTTTTGGCATAATTTACCTACTTAGTTATCTTTTTACTTTTAATTTTTTTTGGTTGAAGGATTGCGTGCATGGCTTTTCCTTCAAATTTAATTTCATGTTCTATTAATGAAACTTCGTCCAAATTTTCAAGAAACTTAACTAATAATTCTTTGCCGTGTTCTTTGTATGCAAGTTCCCGGCCTTTAAAAATTACAGAAACTTTAACTTTGTTTCCTTCGCTAAGAAATTTTTCAGCGTGTCTGGATTTGAAATCAAAATCATGTTTATCCGTATTCGGATGCAGCCTAATTTCCTTTAAAACGGTAACATGCTGCTTTTTCTTTTGAATTTTCTCCTTTTTTTGTTGTTCATATTGAAATTTACCAAAGTCAATAATTTTACAAACAGGCGGTTTAGCTTGAGGAGCTATTTCAATTAAATCCAAACCTAGTTCTTGTGCTTTTTTTAATGCATTGAATGAAGTATAAATTCCTAGCTGCTGACCATCTGCGTCAAGTACTCTAACCTCAGGATGTCTTATTTCTTCATTTACTCGCAGTTTTTCTTGAGCGATGAAAACCTCCAAATTAGTTAATGGATAATTTATTTATTTCTGCTTTAAGATTCACTAAAAATTCTTCTAAATTTGAAGAACCTTTGTCGCCTTCTTTATGCTTTCTCACAGAAATTGTATTTGATTCTTTTTCTTTTTCGCCTAAAATTAACATATAAGGCACTTTTTGAACTTCCCATTCTCTTATTTTATAGCCGATCTTTTCGTTTCTCGAATCCAATTCAACTCGAATATCATTTTCAAATAACCTCTTTTTAACGGTCTCGGCATAATCTAAATAATTTTGAGATACGGGAATTACCGCAACTTGAACCGGAGCGAGCCAAGTTGGAAAAGCTCCGCCGAAATGTTCAATTAAAACTCCTATAAATCTTTCAATCGATCCAAACAAGGCTCTGTGAACCATGAATGGACGATGTTCTTTTCCGTCTTCGCCGATATACTTCATATCAAAGCGTTCCGGCAAATTAAAATCAAACTGAATCGTACTCATCTGCCATTCTCGATGAAGCGCGTCTTTTACTTTAATATCTATTTTAGGACCATAAAAAGCACCGCCGCCTTCATCCATTTCAAATTCTAAATTTTCTGAATCTAATGCTTTCTTGAGTAAATTAGTCGCCTTTTCCCAAAGTTCATCGCTGCCGACGGCTTTTTCGGGTTTAGTAGCAACATAATATTTTAATTTCTCGAAACCAAAAGTCTTCCACATATAATTTGAAAAACGGATTACTTCTATGATTTCATTTTCAATCTGTTCTTGCGCACAAAATATATGCGCGTCATCTTGCGTAAAACCTCTAACTCTTAAAAGTCCGTGAAGAACTCCGCTTTTTTCAAAACGGTAAACAGTTCCTAATTCTGCCCATCTAAACGGCAAATCTCTATATGAATGAAGATTTGCTTTGTACATCATTATATGAAAAGGACAGTTCATTGGTTTGATGTAATAATCCTGTTCATCTATCTTCATTGGCGCGAACATACTTTCTTTATAATTTACAAGATGTCCGCTTGTTTCCCAAAGCCAGCTTTTTCCAATATGCGGAGAATAAACTAATTCGTAACCATTCTTTAAGTGTGCGGCACGCCAAAAAGTTTCAACTGTATTTCTAATTCTTGCGCCTTTTGGATGCCAATATATTAAACCCGGACCTGCTTCTTCTTCAATACTGAAAAGCCCGAGCTGTTTTCCTAATTTTCGATGATCGCGTTTTTTTGCCTCTTCCAACAATTCCAAATGTTCATCGAGCATTTTCTTTTTTGGAAATGAAACGCCGTAAATTCTTTGTAAACTTTGACGTTTCTCATCACCACGCCAATATGATCCTGAAATATTGATCAGTTTAATATATTTTATTTTTCCCGTTGATGGTACATGAGGACCGGTACATAAATCGGTAAAATTCCCTTCATGATAAAGACTTATTGTTTGTGTTTCACCATCAAGTTCGCTTATAATTTCTTGTTTATATTGGTCACCAGTATTTGTGAAAAAATCCAAAGCTTCTTTCTTCGATAATTCTTGACGCTTGAATGCATTATCTTGCTTTGCGATTTCCAACATTTTGTTTTCAATTTTAACTAAATCAGCTTCAGTAATTTTTGTATTAATATCAAAATCATAATAAAATCCACCTTCAATTGCAGGACCAACGCCGAATTTTGCTTCAGGATAAATTGACTGAATAGCGTGAGCCATTAAATGCGAAGTAGAATGCCAGTATGTTTCTCTTCCCAATTCATCATTGAATGTAAAAAGTTGAATAGACGCATCCGAAATGATTGGACTTTTTAGATCAACCATTTTGGAATTGACTTTGGCAACCAGAACATCTTCAGCTAATCTTGAAGAAATCGATTCGGCAATTTGCAAAGGTGTAATACCATTCTCAAATTCTTTTTCCGAACCATCCAGAAATTTTATTTTAACTTTTTCATTCATATTTCTAATAAAAAAAAACGGAGTAAACTCCGAAAAAAATGTGGGTTCTAAAGGATTCGAACCTTTGACCTTCTGCACGTCAAGCAGACGCTCTAACCAACTGAGCTAAGAACCCAGTCTGATAAAAGCTTATTATTTACTAAAAACAAACTTTTCATTTTTAACAGCTAGTACCGAGGATCGGACTCGAACCGATACGGGAGATACCTCCCACAGGATTTTAAGTCCTGTGCGTCTACCTATTCCGCCACCCCGGCATTAGATATTAAATATTTTTTAAGAACTTACATTAAAAAATAGACCGTAAATATAAACTTTTAATGATTTTTATGCAATTAAATTTATTTTATATATAAATTTAATAAAATTTCTAAAAATCAAGTTTTCTCATTCCAATATGGCAAATCGCAAAATCATATTTAACCGGATCATTTTGGTCAAATTTCTTTAGATTTTCGGTTATTTCTTCAGCCATTTGCCATGATACATTTTTATGATTTGTCAATCCCAAGTTTTTGCTCAATTTTGCTATATGAGTATCAACTGGAATTACTAACTGCTTTTTATTAACGGCATTCCAAATTCCAAAATCAATATCATCTTTTCTAACCATCCATCTTAAAAATAAATTCATTCTTTTACAAGCACTGCCTGAAAATGGATCAGGGAACATAAATTTGACACTTTTCGAAGTAGGCGAAATTCTTTCCGAAATCTCAATTAAATTTTTTGAAAAAAATGACAGTGTATTTTTAATATTTTTATCCTGATCAAAATAGTACAAAAGAAAAAGATGTTTTATTGATTCGTATTCATTCAAAATATATTTAATAATAAGAAATAGTTTATTAACATCTTCGCCCGTATAAAATCTGTGTTTGAAGGAATTAAAAAATTTATTGTGCTGTTTTACATTAAAGTTGAAGAAATAATCTGTAGGTGAATTCCCTATCAAATTATGCAACTTCTCCAAAGAATTATTGATCTGAGAAACATTGCCATATGCAAATATGCTTGATATAAAAGCCGAGATCTCAATATCGGATTCAATTTTATATTTTCGCGGAAAAATTATTGGATCGGCATAAATTTGAGTTGAATCAAATTCCTTATAATGGTATTCTAACCTGCGCTTCAGCGAATTCAATTTATTTTCGATCAATTAAAGTCAACATTTCTTTTACGGCTTTCTCTAAACCAACAAAAACCGACCTCGCAATAACAGCCTGTCCAATACTTACTTCATCAATATTTTCGATAGCAATAAATTCTTTGATATTGTTGTAATTTAAACCATGTCCTGCGTTAACGCCAAGACCCAATTTTTTTGCGTGTTTGGCGGCTTGTCTAATTCTTTCCAATTCATCAAAAACATCTTCTTCTAGAATTGCGTTTGCGTAAACACCTGTATGAATTTCAATTACGTCAGCATTTATTTCGGCAGCCGCGTCAATTTGATTTAAATCAGGTTCTACAAATAATGAGACCGGAATATCAAATTCATGCAGTCTATCAATAGCACTTCTGATCAGATCGATATTATCAATTACATTCAATCCGCCTTCAGTTGTAAGCTCTTGTCTTTTTTCCGGAACGAGCGTAACCAGATCGGGAACAACATCACACGCAATATCAATAATTTCCTTAACCGCAGCCATTTCAAGATCGAGTTTTGTTTTAAGCTGTTCACGCATTAACCTTAAGTCTCGTTCGTTAATATGTCTTCTGTCCTCTCTAAGATGAACGACAATTCCATCAACACCGAAAAGTTCAGCCATTAATGCAAATGTTACAGGATCGGGATTATCTTCGCCTCTTGCGTTTCTTAAAAAAGCGACATGATCAACATTCAATGAAAATTTCATAATAACTGCCTTTCAATTTAGATATGTAAAATTACAATTTATTTATAAATTCTTTATGAACGAAATTAAATCCAAAATAACCAAAATTGAGCTATGAATTAAAAATCCGTAAATTATTGTTCTATATCTTAAAGCCAAATATCCTAAAAATATCCCGCCGAAAATTGAAGCAAAAGTTTCTAAAAAAGGTTTTCCGTTATGCAAAATTACAAACGGAATCATTTGGATAAAAATAGAATAAACCCCGAACTTTTCTTCTAATCCAAAAAGCAAAAATCCTCTAAAAATAAATTCCCATGAAAAAATAAATAATATAAAAAGCAATTCATAAATAACGAAAGTAGATAGATCATTTTTTGCGCTTTGCATCAAAGGAAAATATTGAACAAAATTTTCGGAAGAAGAAATTAAAATGATTACCGGAAGAAAAATTATTAGCGTAAATAAAACAACTACAATTCCATTTAGCTTAATATTAAATTTTAATCCGTAACTTTTAGCCGGTTCATAAAAAATAAATTTTATTAATAAAATTGGAATTACCAAAAACAACACTGTATCAAATAAGAACCAAAATCCATAAGCATATATATCTGTATTAACCTGTGTAAAATAATCTTCTAAATTTTGTCTGAAAAATTTTGGCGTGGAAAAATACCAGCTGACCGTAAATAAAATTATTGAGCTAAAAAAAATTATGCTGATCTTAGAATCAAGTTTCTTAAATTCATTTATGAGATGTTCAAGTTCATTTTGAAAAACTTTCAGCATGATATTTTAATAATGAATTAATGAATTGATTTTATAATTTTCCAAAAGTTTTCTTCCGTTTAAAAAATCCAATTCGATAATAAACGAAATTTGATTAATTGTAGCGCCGAGTTTCTCAACCAAATTGCACGCGGCTTTCATCGTTCCACCCGTAGCAAGCAGATCGTCGTGTAAAAGTACTACATCATTTTCATTCAGCGCGTCTTTATGAATCTCAATGGAGTCAACGCCGTATTCAAGAGAATATTCTTCTTTAATTTTTTCCGCGGGAAGTTTTCCGGGTTTTCTTATCGGGATAAATCCGCAGTTTAATTTTTGCGCCAACGCCCCGCCAAAAATAAATCCGCGTGATTCAATGCCTACTACTTTTGTTATTCCTTTATCTTTTGCAAACAAAAACAGGTTTTCGAGCGTGAACTCAAACGCTGCTTTATCTTTTAATAATGTTGTAATATCTTTAAATATTATTCCCTCTTTGGGAAAATTTGGAATGTCGCGAATAAAATTTTTAATTTCCATTGAACACCTATAAATTTTAAAAAATCAATTACAATATCTTAAAACCAAAAATGATGAAATAAATCCTAAAAAACCGCCCGCAAGAATTTGTATAGTTGTGTGAACCTTCAAAATATATCTTGATGAACCGACTAAAATTAAAATTATTAGAAATATCCAAAATTGATTAATAAATAATGAAGCGCCTAATGGTATTCCAGCACCCATTGCGTGAGCGCTGATTTTCCAAAATCTATTTATGTTTATAATCAGAATACTGCTAATCAAATATATAAGCCAAAGTTTTAAAATTACTTCATTAATATTAAATAACGATGAAATTACTAATCCCAAAAGCGTGTATAAAATTGCGTAAATATAAGGAATTGTTCTCTCTTCTTTTATCGTCGCGTCATCGTTTACAATTTTGCCTTTTTTACGAAAATTAATAAAAGTAAAAACCGGTATTACCAATCCCAATGCAAACGAAATGAAAATTGAAATCCATTTTTTTTGCTGTTCAAAATAGATTGAAAAATATATAAATATCAGAAAGTTTAAAACCGGAGGAACAAATAAATAAGAAATGATTTTAGCAATTTTTTTTAAGTGCATATTCGGTTAGGCATACCTAAATTTTATTTGCGCATAAGAGATTCATTTTTTAAATAATTTCCATTTGATCATTTTTTATATTTGAATAAAATTAAATGAAAAATTCGAAAAAAAATTATTCTTCAAATTCCTGATGCTTTAATAACTCCTCTTTATAACTGAATAAAAGATCTTCAATAGGCTGATATTCTTCCAAGAGCATAATTTTTTGCTTTATCTTTGAGGCTCCATACAAACCTCTTAAATAACCCGAATAATATTTTCTAAAAGGAATTATAGCTCTTTTACCTTCTTTAAATTCAAGTTCATATTTTAAATGACGCAGTGCGGTTGAAATTCTTTCCTCTACATCTACGAAATGTGAAACAAAACCTTTTTCGAAAATTTCTTTTATTTCTCTAAATATCCAAGGATGATAAATTGCGCCGCGAGCAACCATAA
This sequence comes from Ignavibacteriota bacterium, assembly GCA_016713565.1. Classification (NCBI taxonomy): domain Bacteria; kingdom Pseudomonadati; phylum Ignavibacteriota; species Ignavibacteriota bacterium. The sequence goes on along the minus strand of JADJOX010000008.1, from coordinate 805,924 downwards.
AACCATCCGCGTTAGTTATTTCTTTTGCTTTCAGCGCGTCTTGCGCGGATAATATTCCGCCGTTAACAACAACCGGAATGCTAACCGCTTCTTTAATTTTTGGAATCCAATGCCAAGCCGGTTCGCCGTCATGTCCCTGAACTCTTGTTCTGCAATGAATAGTAAGAGCTTTTACTCCAACGTCTTCAAGCCGTTTTGCAACTTCAATAATTTCAATAGAATTTTCATCCCATCCCAATCTTGTTTTTACGGTTACTGGAATTTTAACTGACTCAACAATTTCTTTTGCCATTTTCTGCATATATGGCGGATCTTTTAACAATCCCGCGCCGGCTCCTCTATTCGCGACTTTTTTTACCCAGCATCCAGCGTTTATGTCAATAATCTCCGGATTTTCTTGCTCGGCAATTTTTGCGGCTTCACGCATCGCATTAATTTCACCGCCGTATATTTGAATTCCGACCGGTCTTTCATCATTAGTGATCTTCAATTTATCATGAGTTTTTTTATTATCTCTTATCAATCCATCAGAGTTCACGAATTCCGTATAGACAATATCGGCACCGAGTTCCTTGCATAATTTTCTAAATGCAATACTTGTTACGTCTTCCATTGGCGCAAGAAGTATTGGATTTTGAAATTCTATTTTCCCGACTTTAAACATTAGAAACTTCGTTATATTTTTTATTCTGCAAAAAATGAATTGAAATAAAAAGTGTTATCAATGTAAACACGCAGCCCGTTAAAAAGGGAAATTCAAATCCTAAATAATCAAAAGCAAATCCGCCCCATATTGGTCCAAGCACTCTTGCCAAAGCTGCAATTGATTGGTTCAATCCTAAAATACTTCCTTGATTTTCATGACTTATTTCTTTAGAAATCAATCCCAAAATCAGCGGCTGCAAACTGCCCGTACCCATAGAAGATATTGCGGAAATAATAGCAACACCAAGGAAAGTTTGACCATACGGCATTCCGCCAATACCAATAATCATAAAAACCATACTTATCAATAATAACTTTTCATCTTTGAAATAATTTAGTGCCGTTCTTAAAACCCCGCCTTGAATAAAAGCGCTTGCTAAACCCATAATTGTATATAAAATTCCAATCTGTCTATCACTTAAATTATAAACTTTATATCCTAAAAGCGCAAATGTTCCATAGATATTTGCCATTGAAAAAACAATTATGAAGTAAACAAACACAAAAAAAGTTAAACGCTTTTGCTGCAATAAATCTTTAAATGTAGATGTGGAAAACAAACTTTGTCTTTTTTTGATTTCTAGCTTTTTATCTAATGATTCATTCAAAAAGAAAAGCGCGAATGTGAATGCGGAGAATGAAAATCCCGCGGCTACATAACCTACAAATTCGTATCCGTAACCTGATAAAATTCCGCCTAGCATCGGACCAAATACAAAACCTAAAGCAAACGCGGTTCCAATTATTCCCATTCCTTTTGTTCTGTCTTTTGCTTCGGTAATATCTGCGATATAAGCTTGAGCCGCGGATATATTGCTTCCGCCAAGTCCGGCTATAATTCTTGATATTAACAAAAGAAAAAATGAATGAGCAAAGCTGAAAATCAAATAAGAAATACCTGTTAAAAGTAAAGAAGCTAAAATTATCGGTCGTCTTCCAATTTTATCTGAATAATTTCAAACAATGGGATTAAAAATAAATTGCATAAAAGAAAATGCGGCGACTAAAATTCCTATTTGAAAATCTGAAATAAACAGTACCTTGCTCGCAAATGTTGGCAGAATCGGGATTAATAATCCAAATCCTAAAAGATCAATAAAAACTGTTATAAAAATAATTGTTAGTGAAGTTTTTTTGTTCATAATTAAAATTTCATTGTATCGATTTTTGCAGAATTATTTGCTGATGTAAAGATTTTTATGTTATCATAATATGATCTTTTCATACTATCAATATCTGCGGTTTTTAAAAAATTATATTTCAATGTGTCATTAAAATTTTGTGACGGTAAAATTCTGTATTCTTTTTTACCGTTTATTTTTCCCTTAAAAATCCAAATTGGCAAAAAGCTAATATCGGAAACATAAACTGAATCGGTGAAAATATTTTTTGTTACATCGAAATTGAAAATTATACTGCCGTCTGAAAAACGCCATCTTTGATTAGAAATAAAATTACCAAGTGAAAATGTAACAATTCCAGTGTCAATATTTGCATTAACGCTTTTAAATTTTTCGAATTGCTGCAGAACATGCGGATGACTTGCCAAAATAATATCTGCACCGTAGCTTATCACTTTATTTACAATCTGTTTTTGATATTTACTTACTTTCTTATCATATTCATTTCCAAAATGGAAATAAATTATTATCACATCAGCATTTTTCTTTTTTAATTCTTGTATTTCATTTTTGATTTTGAGCGTATCAATAAAACTAATATTCTTTTGAGGATTTTTATTTTTATTCTGCGGATTTGTTCCGTAAGTATATGCCAAAAGACTAAAACGTAATCCTTTTCTCACAAAAAGATTGTAAATTTCCGAAGTGTCAACGGATGATTTGGTCCCGATTGGGATGATGTTTACATTTTTCAATTCTGCAAGAGTTCTTTCAATTCCTTCCAATCCATGATCATTTGCGTGATTATTTGCGGTAAACAAAAAATCAAATCCCGCGTCTTTCAATGCTTCTGCAAATTGGTTTGGCGTATTAAAATACGGATAACCTGAATAATTTTTTGTTTTACCCGCAAGAACGGTTTCTAAATTTCCAAGTAAGATATCTTTTTCAACAAGATAATCTTTTATAAATTCAAACATTGGTTTGAAATCAAAACTGTCTTTATCCACTTTTGCCGAATTATATTGAGTCGAGTGACACATAATATCACCAACGCAAGAAAACGAAACAGTTACCGTTGAATCAATTTTTTCTTCAGTTATCAAATTCTGATGTTCTTTGAAGCTTGGATTAAAAGCCCAATATACTAAACTGAGAATAAAAGTAGATAATAAGATAATTTTCATTTTCATATACAAAAAATAAGGCTGCTTAAGTTAATAAACAGCCTTAAAATAATTTTAAAAAAGAAAAAATAATTAAGCTTTCTTTTCTAATTTTTTTTCTTGAACTTCATTTCTCATATCTTGAGACATTTTTTTTAATTCGCTAAGAGCTTTACGAACTCTTGTTCCAGCCGCTGATTGTCCTTTTACGTAGAATTTTTCAACGTCTGCTTGCATGTTTTTTACAAATTCGACTATTTGTGTGTACTTATCGCTCATTTTTTCTCCTTTTTGTTGGTTATTAATTATTAAATTGAATTTTCTAATATTATTTCAGCAATATCTTTCACCGACACATCCTCTTGTTTTTCAAATGATTTAACTCCATCAGTCAGCATTGTCATACAAAACGGACAAGCAGAAGCAATTGTATCTGCATTAGTCGATAATGCCTCTTCCGTTCTGTTAATATTTATTTTTGTTCCTTCTGTTTCTTCCAAAAACATTCTTCCGCCGCCCGCTCCGCAGCAAAATCCTTTATCTTTATTCCTATCCATCTCAAGTAAATCTAATCCAACAACGGAATTTAAGGAATTTCTGGGAGAATTGTAAATTTGATTATATCTTCCCAAATAACATGAATCATGATAAGTTACTTTAGATTTCTGCGAATTTTCCTTTAATTTTATCATTCCATCGTCAATTAACTTCTCCAAAACCTCGGAATGATGGTATACTTCAAAGTTTCCTCCAAACTGCGGATATTCAATTTTAAGAGAATTATAACAATGCGGACATCCTGTAACAATTTTTTTAACTTTATATGAATTAAGAGTTTCTACATTTTCCTGCATCATCATCTGTGCTAAATATTCGTTACCCAATCTTCTGGCGGTATCCCCGTTACATTTTTCTTCAGTGCCTAATATTCTAAAATTCACTCCGGCTTTATTAAATAATTCGGCAATTGCCTTTGATACTTTCTGATATCTTGAATCATAACTTCCGGCACATCCAACCCAGAACAAATATTCGCAATTCGGATCTTCAGCCATTGTTTTTACATTTAAACCTTCTGCCCAATTTGCTCTATCTTGATGATTAAATGCCCAAGGTGTAAAATTAGTTTCCAAATTTTTAAATACCGGATTCAGTTCATTTGGAAATTCGGATTCCATTAAAACTAAATTTCTTCTCATATCAACAATTGTATCGAGATGCTCAATTGTTACGGGACATTCCTGCATACAAGCGCCGCAAGTTGTGCATGCCCAAAGTTCTTCGGGAGTTATATAATTATGGATTAATGTTTTTTCCAATAATTCCGTATTTTCGGATTTTTCCAAAATCAAAGGAGCTTTTTCAACAGTACGTTTTCTTACGTTAATAATTATTTCTCTCGGCGAAAGAAGTTTACCGGTTTTATTTGCCGGACAAGCATCAGAACATCTTCCGCATTCCGTGCAAGTATATCCGTCAAACATTTGTTTCCACGTAAGATGGTCAACATCTGCCGCTCCATATTGCTCAATGGTTTCATCTTCTAAATTTATCTTTTTTAACTCAAATTTTTTGTTACCCAGTTTTTCAAAATAAACATTAGGAATTGAAGCAAAAACGTGAAGATGTTTTGAATAAGGTAAAAAATTCATAAATCCGAAAATTGTTAAAATATGAATCCACCAAAATATTTCATACCAGATTGAAGCATTTTCTCCTGTTGAATAAAATACATGTGCCAAAGTAAAACTAATAGGACGAACTTCCCAATTTGCGAGAGTAAAATTATTTTTTGCGATATGCGATATATTTTGACCGAACATTGAAATTACAACAACAAGAATTAAAGAAAGTACAATTGTAGCGTCAATTAAACTTTCCTTTCCATGCTCTAATCTTTTTACTTTTTGAATATATCTTCTATACAATGCAAACAAAACTGCAGCGAAAACCAAAATTCCAAAAATATCTTGCGTTAAAGTTATTAAAGAAAAAATTGGACCTAAAAAAATGAGTGAAAAATTTGAATAAAATCCTTGGATTATTGATTCTAAAACCGCGGTTAAGAAAAGTAAAAATCCCCAGAAAATTAAGGCGTGAACAGTTCCTCCAACTGGATCGCGAAGTATTTTTGATTGTCCGATACCAACAGTGAGAACGTTTTTAATTCTTTCGCCAATATTGTCAAATCTATTTTCCCTTTTGCCAATACTTAGATATGAAATCAATCTTTTTAAATTAAAGTACAAAAAAGCAAACGCAGAAATAAAAACTAAAATAAATACGATATTTTTAATTCCCATAATTAATTTCCGTAAAATGATGAATTGAAGAATTCCAATGTTTTATTTATAACTAAATCGAATGCTTTTGTACTTCCATCAAAAGGATGTTTAACGTCAAAAGTATGTCCCGTTCCCTTAATTTTTTCAAATTTCGTAAAATCTTTATCCGCGTAATTAAAAAGTATTTCCGCTTCTTCAACAGGAACAGCTAAATCCTGATCGCCGTGAATTATTAAGTAAGGTTTATGAAATTTATTTAATGCTTTTTCCAAATCAAGTAAATCAGCGTTATTTTCGATATCATTTAATAACGCTAAATTTAACCTCATTTTTTGCTTTGTGCGAGTATTTAGAATCTCAATAAATCCCCTTTTTTTCCAATCTGACTTTTGTCTTTCTTTATATCTGTCAAAATTTGAAATTGTTGCCCAAGTAGCCAAAGCGCCAACATTTTCATTATTCGAGCTTTCAATAATAGAAATGGCTCCGCCTCTGCTGTGACCGATTACTCCAAGTTTACCAAAAGGATTCGTTTTACCAAAAAATCCATTTTTATAAATTGAGATAATTTGACCTAATTCACTAATTTCACGAGAATATGTATTGTTCGCAAATTTATCCAACTCTGTAAATTCGGTTGGATTTTCACCAATACCATTATGAGAAAAATTAAACGTGATTACAAAATATTTATTCTTTGCAAAATAATCCGCAATGTACGGACCAAAACCCCAATCTTTAAATCCTTTAAAACCGTGAACTAAAATAACGCAATTACCTTTTTCCAAATTTTCATTGCCAAAAGTTGTTATTGAGATTTTAAATCCATCAGTCGTTTGGTAAGAATAGTTCTGACTCATAGATTGAAATATGCTTATTATAAGCTGAAAAGTCAAGATTTGATTAAAAAACAAATATTTTTCTTAAATAATTAGGAAATGATTTAACATGTAAAATTAAATTTTACAAAAAGTGAAAAGATTACATATCGCATTTATACTTTTAATATAAAAATATTTTCATTCCAAAATATATTATATGATTTAAATTGTTTATTTTATTAATATAAAGTAGCTGAATTATTTTTTTTAATCATCATAGAAATTAAACTGAAAATTAATTAACAATTTTTAATTTGTTGAAATTAACCTATAAGGTTAAAATGAAAGGCAATATTAAAAATGTAAATATTTTTCTTTTATTCGATTTCCTGATTTTCATCTTGTTTTTACTTGGCTTATATAACTTTTCAGTTAAAGCCGATCTCCCGTTCTCAATAACTTCATTAGATGACAAATTAATAATTACAAGATCCAGCTCAATTAATTATGATTCATTTGTCGGCGGTATTATTAAATCTATTGATGGTTTCGAGTTTGAGAACCGCGAAGAAATTGAAATTTACTTAGACAGCAAATCTCTTGATGAATTGGTGATTGTTCAGCTTCAAAAAGATCATTCAAATCAAAATTTAACAATTCCATTAAAACCTTTTTACTCAATGCTGTATGATATTATTGCGGTAATTATTGGATTAACATTTTTTATCACTGGATTTATTGTTCTTATAAAAAGTAAAAGTAATGAAGTTGGAATTATTTTTCATTGGTGCATGGTAACAACAGCTTCAATTATATTTATGACGTGGGGAAATTTTACTGATCTTGGCAGTACAATTGGAATAATTACAAGATCAGGTTTTCATTTGGGTTATGCGTTAGTTCCAACTTTTTTTCTTCATTTCGCGTTTATATTTCCAACAGAAATAAAAATCAATTTTAGAAAGTATCTATCATTTTTATATTTAACTTCCGTTCTTTTTGCAGTCAGTTTAAGTTATGTTTTTATTAAATATACTTATTCAGTAACATTAGAAAACATAAACCTATATATAGATGCTTTTAATATTTGCAGCATATATGTAATTGTTCTTGTATTAACTTCAATTTTCGTTCAGTTTAGAATTTACTTTTCTACAAACAATATTGAAACCAGAAAAAAACTGCGATGGATCTTATTAGGATATATTTTAGGTCCGATGAGTTATTTATTCCTTTGGGTTATTCCTCAGCGATTAACAACAAACGGCTTAATTCCTGAAGAAATTGTTTTGCTGCTGGTGGCGGCGGTACCAATTACTTTTGGAATCGCGATTATTAAACATCAACTTATGGATGTAGAAATTATAATTAGACGAACGATTGTATATCCAATTGCACTTTCTATTCTTTTAATAATTTATTTCGGATTTTTCACAATACTGGTAAATTCAATTCATATTCCCAATCCGGAAGTTTCATCTATAATTGCCGCAATTTTTATCGCTTTGGTTTTTCATCCAATTAAAGAATTTGTAAAGAGATTTGTTAATAAAAAAATATTCAAAGTTGAATATGATTACCGCGAAACCGTAAGATCTTTTCTTGAAGAAATTAAAGAATTAACTGTAGAACAAATATTACTTGAAAAAGTGATTTCATTTATTGAAAAAGTTATTCCGGTAAATAATTTAGGCTACTTTAATTCAGATCAAAATAAGAATCTTAAATTAATCGCAAATAAAAATTTACGGGAATTTGAAAATAAGATCATTGAATTTAATCTTGATGAAATAAAAAACAATGACTTTAATCCATACTTTTCAAAAAACTCCGTTGCAAACGAATTACGGAAAAATTCAAAATCTTTTACAGAATTTAGTCAATTAAAATTTGAGATAATATATCCAATTAAATCTTCCATGAATAATTTTTATGGACTTTTGGTTTTAGGTGGGAAAAAAAGCAGTGCAAAATTTTCGGTCGAAGATATAGATTTATTGAATACAATTGCTACAGAATTAGGCAACGGAATTGAAAGAATAAAATTGCACGAACAATTGTTTTTTGAAAAAGTTGAAAAGCAAAAATTAGCCGAATTGAATGAACAAAAATCTTTCTTTGTTTCAAGCGTTTCACATGATCTTAAAACTCCTCTTACTTCAATTAAAATGTTTGCTGAATTAATTAAGAACAAAGAAAATATTTCCGATCAAAAAATCAATCAGTATTTGGAAATAATTGAAGGAGAAAGCAACAGATTAACAAGATTGATAGATAATGTGTTAAATTTTTCAAAAATTGAACGAGGCGTAAAAGATTATAATTTTGAAAATATTGACCTTAACTCAATAATGAAAGATGTTATTTTAACTACGGAATATCTTTTCAAAATCCAAAAATTTGACTCTGCTATAAATTTAGGAATTGAAGAACTAATTATTTATGCCGATAAAGATGCCGTAACTGAAGCAGTAATTAACATTATTTCTAACGGAATAAAATTCTCCAAAGATAACAGATTTATAAAGATGTCAACATATAAAGAAGATAAATTTGCCGTAGCTGAAATTGAAGATCAAGGTATTGGCATAGATGAATATGAAATTGAAAACTTATTTACACCGTATTTTCAATCAAAACAACTTTCAAATGAACATCTTACTGGAGCCGGTTTAGGATTAGCAATTGTAAAACACATAATAGATGCGCATAACGGAAAAATTATTGTAAAAAGTAAAATTGGGAATGGAGCAAAATTCAAATTGTATTTCCCGTTAATGGGGGTTACTAATGAAACGAATATTGATAATTGAAGATGATCCGGCAATAATAATTGGATTGAAAGATTCTTTAGAAAATGAACATTTTGAAGTTACGACTGAAAACGATGGATATTTGGGATTTAAAAAAGCGAGAAAAGAAAATTTTGATCTAATAATTCTGGATTTAATGCTTCCTGCAAAAAACGGAATCGAAATTTGTAAGGATTTGCGCAAAGAAGATAACGACACTCCAATTCTAATGCTCACAAGCAAAAAAGAAGAAATGGATAAAATACTCGGACTTGAAATCGGCGCCGACGATTATATGACAAAACCTTTCAGCGTTAAAGAACTTATCGCAAGAGTTAAAGCGCTCTTAAGAAGAAATCATTTGAATAAAAAAAACATTGATATAATTACTTTTGGAAATGTTCAAATAGATTTTGTTAAACTTGAAGCCAAGAATAATTCAATTCCCATTGACCTCTCTTCAACGGAATTTAAGATTTTAAAATACCTAATTGAAAGAGAAGGACAAGTAATATCCCGCGATCAATTGTTAGACGATGTATGGGGCTATGATAATTTCCCTACGACAAGAACAGTGGATAATTATATTTTATCATTGCGCAAAAAAATTGAAAGTAATCCTTCAAATCCCCAGCATCTTATTACATTTCACAAAGTCGGGTATAAATTTATTTGTTAGATGTAAATTTTACTTTCTTATGACATTTTTATGACAATTCAAATTTTGTCCGAGCTTATTATGCTAATGTAAATTAAATATTTATTAGCGGGTACAATATGAAAATGTCAAAAGTTTTTTTAGCAATCATTCTTTCGGCTTATTTTCAACATGCCTTAATCGGACAAGATTCCACAAAAATAATTATTATCAATGAAAAGATTGGACCGATTGTTGACCTAAATGAAAAAGTGGAATATAATTTATTGCCCAATTTTGGCAATGAATTTGTCAGCGCAAAATTTTATTTAAGTCAAGATTCTCTTTACAAATGTGATATTGTTACAAATAACGGGATAATAGTTAAAGATACAACTATTGTGTTAAGTTTTAATGCTATAAGAAATATTGCGATAAAAATTAAATATACTGATAATGTAAAAAAAGGAATAACTGACTATAATTATACAAATTTAAAATTAAAGTATGCAGATAATACCCTTGTGGAAAAAATCGAAAAAACTATTGATAAAGAAATTGAAAATACGAAATCTACATATGAACAGAATTCTCGAAATTTTTATAGGTTGCCGACAAACAGACTGAATTTGAATTATGAAAAAATAATTGAAAGAAAATTTACTTTAGGTCTATCACTCGGAATGGGCTTCAGTACAAACGATTATTCTGGGATTGATATCCTTTACAAAAAAGTTGAAGAAAAACTTAATTTACCAAGCAGACTAACTGAATTCACAAACGGCGTGAAATTCAATATATCTTCCTTCCTTGTAACACATACAAATATAGTATTTAACATTAATTATTCATTTAATTTTGTTAATGAAACGGCTGATGAATGTGATGTTAGTATAGCAAATTTTTCAATCGGCTATCTTTATCCAATTATTGAAAAAACTAATTTATACACTTCATTGGGATTATCATCATTAGCTTTCCGAACAAGAGTGCATTATAATTTCTCAACTGAAAATGGTTATTTAGAATACATTGATATGAACGGAAACAATAAAGGTTTACGGATTGAAATTGGCGTATTGAGCAGATTAACATCCATTATAAACCTAAACTTAAGTGTAGCATATTATATGTACCCGCAATTAAGACTTACCAATACTCAAGATGTGCAATTGCAAAATAAACCTAATATTTATACTAATAATTTTGAATTCGGTTTGAATTTTTATTTTTATTAATAATGAGGTAATGTTATGAAAACGACTATTATATTTACGTTCTTTTGCCTAATATTTTATAGCTGCACTAATGTTTCGGAAATTTCTACTTATTATGATTTGCAGGAAAACCTAAATAAAAACATTCAAATTGTCGGAACTGATACATCTATTTATTATGTAAATAATTTTACTTTTTCTGATTCAACTATTTCTATAAATGCGGTAAAAGTTAAAAATAATGTGAAATGTAATTTTGAAGGTGAATTAATGTTTCAAAATATTTCTTACATTCAAACATATGAAACAAGCACTTGGTCAACGCTTGCTTATGCCGGTATAAATGTTTTCCTTATTTCAAATGCATTAGGTTCTTTTTCAACTGCGATAAAATTGGAACCTAATTTACACTTTTCTTACGGTGAAGGTTCGTGTCCATACATTTATTCATGGAACGGAAGTGATTTTAAATTAGAAGGCGAAGCATTTGGAATTTCTCTTGGCAAATCTTTAGAAACAGAAACGAATATTATTCTTAGTGGCATTAAACCCGAAGAAAACAAAATAAAAATTAAAATTGCAAATGAAAGACCGGAAACACATTTTATTAATAATATTACAGTTTCCGCTGTTGAAATAAATGAAAACGAAAAATTATTTTCTGACAATCATCAAAATTTACAATCAGCTAAAAATTTGAAATCAATTTTGAATGCGGAAGACTTGAATAAAAGAAACATTTCCGGGCTGATAAAATTTGCGGATAACATTTATTGGAATTCCGATTTGAGCTCGGCAAATCCGAAAAATAATTTTGAAGATATAATTTATCTCTCACTAAATAATTTGCAGAAAACAGATTCAGTCTCACTAATCATAACAGCTATAAATTCTGAAATATCTAATATTTGTTTCGGTTATCTGCAAAAAATATTGGGAGATGAATTTGTTAATTTCACAAAGGCGATTGAAATCGATCCGGAATTAACTTCCACTATGAAAGATATACTTTTAAAAAGCGCTCTTAAGGTTGATATCTGGGACGGCAGTAATTGGAAATACGTTGATTTGATTTATCCTGAAGCAAATTATGTAAAATTTGAAAAACTAATTCGAATTCCCAATTTACCCGACAATTATAATAAAATGAAAATTAGATTAAGATGTTTAAGCGACGTTTGGAAAATAGATGCCATTCAATTTGACGACAGCAGAAAAACAGATCTCAAATTATTTTCTCCAGAATTTATTTCATATAAAACAAATACTCAATTCAAATTCGAGCAGATTTCAAATAAAGATAGTAACTATGCAAAGCTTCTGCCCGGGCAAAATATTGAACTTCAGTTTTCAGAAATTAAACCTGCAAAGGGTAAAAAGATAATGTACAATACAATCGTCGGCGGTTATTTATATGAATGGATAATTGAAGACAATTCAATATCAAGCAGTAACAAATTTTTCAACTTAAATACGCCAAAAATAATTTTAGCTAAACAATTATTAAAAAACATTGAATTTATATTACCGACAGTCTATAAAGATTGGGAAGAACACAAGATAAAATTAGCGCAAAATCGTTAGTATTAATATTATATTTTATTTTACATTTAAAGAACATTTGAGTTTACAAAATGAATTTTTCGAAAATCACGTCAGGAATTTTATTTTGCTGGTCATTGTTTTTGGGTAATAGCATTGGACAAACAATTTCAAATGCGGATAAAAGCGAATGGGAAATTTTCCCAATTATAAATTATGATACTGATGTTGGCTTTGGATTTGGAGCAAAAGGTTATTTATACAATTTTGCGGACTTTAATGAAAGCTTTGATATTACGATTTATAACAGTACAAAAGGTGAAAGATGGTATCAGTTATATTTTTCCTATCCGGATATTCAAAGACGGCAGGGCAGAAAATATAATTTTGCGGTTGATCTTGTCGCCGATTATGATAAATACATAAATTACTTATATTATCCGACAAAGCATGAACTTTCATTTAGCCAAAACTCATCTAAAATTAAGAACGAAAAATATATCCGAGAACCCATTGAAATTAAAGCTATTATTAGCCGCGCATTTACCGAAAAATTAATTGCCGAAGCCGGAATACAGTTGCGCAGTATCACCTGTTATAATTTTGAAAAAGCTGGAATACTACAGTTAAAACATCCAACTTCAGTTGAGCATATTTCATATTTAGCAAGTTTCAGATTCGACAGTAGGGAGAATTTTATTAATCCAAAACAAGGTATTCTTCTGCAATTGAATAATGAATACGCCGAAGTTATCAATAATTTGGGAAATAATTTTTTTAAAACCGAATTCTTATTTCAAACTTATTTCAGTTTTTTTGATCCGGAAATTATTTCCGCAACAAGACTGCGTGTACAAAAAATATTCGGACTTAAAAATGAAGATTATCAAAACCTAATTTTCCTCGGCGGAAACAATTCACTACGCGGTTTGCCGCAAAGCAGATATCTTTCACTATCATCAATTTTAATTAATCAAGAAATTCGCTTCCACATTTGGAAAAGAATCAGCGGAATTGCGGGCATAGATGTTGGGAACAGTCCTTCAACACCACATTGGATCATCAATCCGGTAACTGGTTTGCGATTTAATATGGATAATTTCATTGTTAGATTTGATGTTGGTTTTTCAAAAGACAATATTGGGATATATTTTAATTTCGGTCAATTGTTTTAATTGCTAGTTTCTTGAATTTTCTACCATCCATTTTTTGATAAATCGTCTTAAACTACAATAACATTATTTTACATCTTTATGACAATTTTATGACAACACGCCTCTGTTTCAAAACTAATTTACAGATGTAAAAAAAACGGAGGTTATATGAAAAATTTTCAATGGTTTATCGGAATGGCAATATTTTTTGTTCTTACAAGTTTCTCTTACTCGCAAAAGGATACTTTAACAATTCTGCATGTTAATGATACTCATTCTTGTTTAACAGCTACAGCGCCAAGAGACGAATCTTTAAAAGGTAAAATTGGCGGAATAGCAAGAGCCGCGTCCGTAATTGGTTATAATAAAATGACTGAGCCGAATGTTTTAACACTTCATGCCGGTGACGTATTTATAGGTGACATTTTCTTTAACGTTTTTTACGGAGCCGCTGAATTTCAAATTATGAATTCATTAGGATTTGACGTGATGACACTTGGCAATCATGAATTTGATTTGATGCCTTCAACTTTAGAATCAGCTCTTCAAAATTCTTTCGCGCCTGAAGATGGTTTTCCACTGCTTTCAGCAAATTTTGTCTTAGAGGAAGATACACTGCAAAGTTTGAAAAGTTATGTTAAGCCGTATATAATTAAGGAAATAGGACATTTAAAAGTTGGTATTTTCGGATTAACGACACCTGAAACAAACTTATTATCCTTCCCTGCTCCAGTTGTTTTTGATACTAACATTGTACCAATTGCGGCTGAAATTGTTGAAACTCTTATGACAAATGAATGCGATATAATAATTTGCTTATCACATTTAGGATTTGAATTAGATAAAGTTTTATCTTCATATATTCCATATATTGACATTATTGTTGGCGGACACGATCATTATAAAACTGAACAGCCGTTTATGATTCAACAGGAAACGGGAAAGACAACTTATATTGTTCAAGCTGATGCTTTTTATTCAAATTTAGGAAAGATGAAATTGGAAATTTCAGAAGGAGTAGTTTCATTATTAAATTATGAATTAATTCCGCTTGATGAAAATGTGCCGGAAGATGAAACTGTTTCTTCAATAATCTCAGATTTAACATCTCAGGTTGAAGCAGTTTACGGCAATGTATTCACACAGCAAATTGGCAGCGCGGAAGCAAAATTTGAAGAAATAGCAGAACCAATTAAAAACGGCTATTCGGATACTCCAGTTGGTAATTTAGTAACAGACGCATTTAGAGAAAAAACCGAGACAGATATTGCGATTGAACCTGGAGGATCTACCGCACAACCTTTAAATGAAGGTCCCATTGTAGCGGCAGATATTTTCAGAATGGTTGGATATGGTTTTAATACAGTTAATGGATTGGGATATAGATTGGTCACTTTTAAAATGAGCGGACTTGATATCGTAACCGGTCTTGAATTCGGATTATCTAATATAGAATTGAATGATGAATTTTTAATTCAGGTTTCCGGAATGAGTTACGGTTTTGATTTAAACAAAAACCCTTATGAAAGAATTACTTATGTTTTAGTCGGAAACGACCCAATTGATTTGGCGAAACAATATTCGGTTACAACAAACGAATTTGTCTTAGGATTTCTGCAGATATTTTTAGGAATAAATGTATCTGATATTTTCTTATATGAAGATTTATCAGAATTCCAAGTTTTGACGGATTACGTAATTTCAAAAGGTTCAATTTCTCCAACAAATGGAAATAGAATAACCGATTTAAATGAAAATGCGGATAGAATATTAAAGGACGAATTTGAACTAATTCAAAATTATCCTAATCCGTTCAATCCAGCGACAACAATTGAATACAGCGTACCGGTTTCAAGTAATAATTCTTTAGTACAGTTAAAGGTTTATGATATTTTGGGCAATGAAATAACAACCTTGGTAAATGAATCACAAAAGCCAGGAAATTATAAAGCAGTATTTAACGCGGCAAATCTTGCAAGCGGAATTTATTTTTATAAACTTTCGTGCGGCAATTTTACCGAAATTAAAAAGGCGGTTCTTCTTAAATAAATATATTATAACTGGTGAGTAACAATAACTCACCAGTTTTTTTTCAATTTTTAAAGTAAATATTATCAAACATATTTTTTAATAATTTCAACAAGTTTTGTAATGTCATCGGATTTATCAAAGAATTCTTCAACCCCAAATTTTCTAGCCATTGCTTTATATTCCTTCGCAAGGAAATTAGAATATAAAATAATCAACGGTCGTATATTCTTTAAATTTATATCTTTCAAAAGATCCAAGCCGGTACCGGATTTTAGCATCAAATCCAATATAATTAGGTCAGGTTTTTCACTTTCTATTTTGGTTATTGCGTCTTTGATATCATCACTTTCAAGATAGACTTCGATTTCGGGTATAAATGACTGTAATGTTTTTTTTAATGCTTTCCGAATATTAGGAGAATCGTCTATTATCAATATATTCATTTTGATTTTTTTTTGAATTATAAAATTGTTTTAATTTTTAATAATGAGCTTATTAACACCACTACTTTAACTGCAATAATTTAATTAAGACAAAATACCTTAATAGTTTTTAAACAGATTATAAAATAAAAATTCTTCACTATTTTAACAATTTAATTCAAATATATTTTTTATTGTATCTATTATAATTATTGGATCGGCATCTTTGGT
Source organism: Ignavibacteriota bacterium (assembly GCA_016713565.1). Classification (NCBI taxonomy): domain Bacteria; kingdom Pseudomonadati; phylum Ignavibacteriota; species Ignavibacteriota bacterium. The sequence continues at coordinate 789,800 of JADJOX010000008.1, read as the reverse complement.
AATATAGCCTTTTGCGCCCAATTTCATTGCATTTGACGCATATTTTTCTTCCAAGTGCATGCTTAAAATTATAACATTCAAATCAGGATTTACAGATTTGACTTCTTTTAGAATTTCCATTCCGTTTTTATTCGGGAATTGAAAATCCAATAATAAAATATCAGCATCAACCGTTTTAATAAGTTCAACTATCTCATCCGGACTATCTGATTCCGCAACTATATTAAAATCTTTTTCCGATTGCAAAAATTTTTTAAGGCTGTCCCTAATTAATTTATTGTCATCGGCAATTATAATTTTTATCATTAACAATCTTGCTTAAATTTTTAATTAATTAGTCTTGAATTTAAATAAAAATTTCAAAATTTAATATTGTACCGGTCTCATTAGAATCTATTTTCAATTCGCTGCCAATCTGAGAAAGTCTTTCTTTAATTCCAATTATACCAAATGAATTGATTTTTTTTAATTCATTACCTTGAAATCCGATTCCGTTATCACTAATTGTAACATTTATTTTATTATCATTCATCAAAATAATTATTTGGGATTTTGATGCTTTAGAATGCTTAGAAATATTTGTCAATGATTCTTGAATTACTCTGTATATAGTATTTTCCTTTTGCGCATCTATTTTAAGTTCTTCAAAATTGTGCTTAAAATCCATGGTTATTTTTGTTGCTTTTCTAAATTCATCTATTAAGTAATTTAATGCTGGAATCAAACCCAAATTGTCAAGGCATTCTGGTCGAAGTGAACGAATTAAATTTTTAACATTGGTTTTAGACAAATCAATTATATTTGTCATCTCTTCCAATTCAAGAAGAATTTTTACGTCGTCGTAAGATTTTTGTTCAATTTTAGATTTAAGGAAACTTATGTTCATTTTTAACGATGTCAAAACTTGTCCTAATTCATCATGGAGATCTCTTGCTAAAGTTTTTCTTTCTTCTTCTGTAATTCTATCTATGTTTGCAAATAAAGCCTTCAACTGATTCCTCGCATTTACAAGCTCAATTTCCGCCTCTTTTTTTGCGGTAATATCTAAATGTGTTCCAGCTAATATTAATGGCTGTCCTTTTTGATCCCTTTCAATTATTTTACCCTTGTCTAAAATCCAAATCCATTTACCATTTTTGTGTTTCAGTCTATGTTCCGATTCATAAAATTTCGTTTTGCCAAGTAAATGATTATCCAATAATATTTTTACAAACGGTAAATCATCCGGATGAATTCGACTTTCCCAATTGTAAAAATTTTCACTTATCTCGGACTTTAGATATCCCAACATTTCAGCCCATCTGTTGTTAAAAACTGTTTCATCTGTTTTTACATTCCATAGCCAAGTTCCCAATTCCGCGCCTTCCAAGGCGACATTTAACCTTTGTTCACTTAATTTTAAATCATTTTCAGTTTGTTTCTGTTTGGTAATTAATTCAGAAAAAATAATTATTCCGCCTATGCTATTATCTGCTTCATACCAAGGTCTTACTTCCCAGCGAAGCCAATCAATTTTACCGTCAAGTCTTTGAAAAGCGTCTTCATTACTTCTTTCAATACTTCCGGCAAGACATCTTCTGTGTATTTGTTTCCAGTTCTCATTAATTTCAGGGAATATATCGTAATGGCATTTACCGATAATATTGCTTTGTTTCAAATTAAAATCAACACAGTATCTTTTACTTGCGGAAATATATCTCATTTCATTATCAAACATTGCTATTGCGGCGGGCGCGTTATCAATAAAAATCTTTAAGATATTTTTTTCCCTCATTAATTTTAAAGCCGCTGTTTTTTGTTCGGTAATGTCCTTTACAAAAGCAAAAACATATAATTTCTCATTATAACTGAAATAACTTAGAGCAACTTCTACAGGCAGAGTTGTTCCATCTTTTTTTGTATGTAAAGTTTCAATTGGGTTAAATTGATTTTTAATCCAGCTATTTTTGTTTTTAATAACATTCTGCATATTCAGATTTTTATCAATATCAAAAGCGTATAACGATAATATTTCATCTTTGGTATAACCTAAATAATTGCACGTATGTCTATTAGCAAAAATAATTTTCCCGTTATCATCAAATCTGGTAACGCCAATATTTACATTTTCAACAGCATGAAGTAAAATATTTAACTGTTCGTTAGAATTTTTCTTTTCGGTAATGTCTAGAAAAGTTCCAATTCCCCAATTAAGTCGTTGAAGACCATTTTCTTCCTTTGGAATAATAATCATTGAAGCTTCAATCCATTTTATAGTTCCATCTCTTAAAATAATTCTATAGTCTTCCAAAAATTTTGTTTCGGGATCTGAGCTTAATATTTCAATTAAAGTTTTATTAACATTTTCAATATCGTTTGGATGAATTAGATTTGTTAATTCTAATATGGAAATAACTTCTTTATCAAAACCAAAGATCTTTTTTGATCTATCATCTAAATAAATATGCCCTTCATCAAAATCGTACTTATACGTTCCCATTTCAGCGGCATCAAATGCCATTTGCATTTGGATTTTCTGCGAATTTAATTCGGAATTCTTTTGTTTTATTGTTCTATAATCTTTCCTGATTAGGAAAAAAATAATTATAGACGTCGAAATAATAAAAAATATGCCTTTTAGTGATTGTATATATTTATATGATTCCATTGTGTTAAATAAATCGTATGCAATTCTGTCGGAATAAATGATCCAAACAAATGAAATAATTAAATAAATGATTGCGGTTTTATAGTGCGGTTTTTTAAATAATACGAGTAAACTTTTAAATAGACTCATAAAAGTACTTAATTTTAGATTCACTCAATTTGAGTGCCGGTTAATTTATCAAATTATAATTATAATTCATAATTAAGTATCGTTATAAAACGAAATTTTTAAAAACCAACTCTTAAAAGTCATACCGATTTTATGCTTAAAAAAATAAAAAATTCTTTTAACCATAATTTCTTTAAAAACATTTTTTGTCAATGACCAAAAGAGAACAGTGATGTTTGCAATAATTATTAAAACAAAGCGAATTCTGCCGATATAAATAGTCGATAATTTTAAAATATTTATTTTAATTTTTTTTTGAAAAATTTTTAAATATTCGCAAAAATTATAAAAGAAATATTCGATTATGATTTTGGGGGAAATTTATGATCGTCATAAGTTTATTATATTTTTTTGCATTTTTAATCACATTATGCTTCTTATCTAAACAAATAGATTTACATTTTAAAAGAAGTGAAATCAAAGTAAAAATTTTCCGGGGATTACTTTTCGGAACTTTTGCAATTATAACCTTAAATGATCAAATAATTCCAATTCATTACCTCTCTATTAATAAAGCTATTATCATAACAAGTTTTAGTGCTTTGTTCTTTGGCACGCTTTCCGGATTAATTTCGGTATCAGCTGCAGTTATTTTTGAAATATTAAACAGAGATAGTAATTATATTTTAACGTCAGCGGTTTTGCTGTTTTCATTCACGATTAGTATCTTTTTTAACAGAAAATGGAAAAAGGTTTCCAAGGATAATTTCACTCCAAATAATTTTTTATTATTTGGATTTATTCTTCAATTTACCGCTGTTTTATTAGAAACGGTATTTTCAATTATTAAAGCCACCTACTATGAATTAAACGCGGAATTAATAATTTATCCATTAATCACTTTCCTTATCGGTAAAATATTTTCTACGCAGGAACAGCACAATAATGTTTTTATAAAAATAAAAGAAAGCGAAGAAAAATTTAGAAAGGCTTTTGCTACAAATCCTGATTCAATAAATATAAATAGATTAAAAGACGGTTTGTATATTTCCGTAAATGAAGGATTTTTAAATTTAACCGGGTATAATGAATCTGAAATAATCGGCAAAACTTCGGATGAAATTAATATCTGGAAAAATTATGAAGATAGAAAAAAATTAGTAAAGGAATTGCAAGAAAAGGGTACGGTAATAAATCTTGAAGCACAATTTATAATTAAAAATGGTGATGTTAGATATGGCAGCATGTCTGCTTCATTAATTGAACTAAATAATATTACACACATAATAAGCATAACAAGAGATATAACCACACGAAGAGAAATAGAACATAAATTAATAGAAAGTGAAAAGAATTACCGCCAAATAATTAATGGCATGCATGATATGGTCTTTGTTATTGATATGAAAGGTAAATTTATTGATGTAAATAGTGCCGCAGTAAATACATTAGGTTATTCACGAGAAGAATTGCTTCAACTGTCGCCATTTGATATTGATATGTCATTAAGTCAACAGGAAATTGAAGATTTAATTCTCAATATGGCAAATCTAGAAAGTCAATCATTTGAAACCGAACACCTTACAAAAGATAAAAGAACAATACCTGTTGAAATAAAATCGACTTCAATCTTTTATCATGGGGAAAAAATGATATTAAGTATTTCAAGAGATATTTCACAGCGTAAAAAAGCCGAAGAATCATTGCAGAAACGAGAAACTTTACTTAATGAAACGCAAAGATTGGCAAAAGTCGGCGGCTGGGAATGGGATATTGTAAATAATTCAATGTATTGGACAAATGAATGTTATAGAATTCATGGTTTAAATTTTCAAGAAAATATACCCGACTTCTTAATAAAACAAAGTATTAACTGTTATAATCCTGAAGATGTAGATAAAGTAATGTCTTCTTTTAATAAATGCGTTCGCGAAGGTGTGCCCTATGATCTGGAATTTCAATTTAATTCTTATGATGGGAAGGTCAAATGGATAAGAACCAATGCTCAAGCCGTTTACAATAACAATAAAATTGTAAAGGTAGTGGGAAATATAATTGATATTACCGAAAAAAAGATTACAGAAATGAAGATTACGCAATTGTCAATAGCTGTTGAACAAAGTCCGGCTATGGTTATTATAACAAATATTTCAGGTGAAATTGAATATGTAAACTTAAAATTTTCGGAAATTTCACTTTATTCATTCGAAGACGTTTTAAATAAAAATATTTCAATTCTTAATTCAGAGAGTTCGGCTAATGTTGATTATAGTTCCATTTGGCGACAAATTGTATCCGGAGAAACTTGGAAAGGAACTTCATTAAGTAAAAAAAGAACGGCGAAATATTTTGGATTTCTGCTAATATTAGTCCATTAAAAAATTCCGAAGGAAAAATCACTCAATTTGTAGCCATTCTGGAAGACATAACAAAGCGCATTGAATATGAACTTCAATTGGAACAATACAGGGAAAATTTGGAAATTTTGGTTAAAAAAAGAACCAAAGAAATTGAAGATATAAATAAAGAATTAATTTCCGAAATTGAAAAAAAACAGCAGACCGAATTACTTTTGAAACAATCACTACAAAAAGCTAAAGAATCAAGTCAGCTAAAAAGCAGATTTATTTCAACGGCGTCTCATGAATTTAAAACACCGCTAACAAAAATTTTATCATCTGCAGAACTGATGCAAAGATACGGTAAAAACTGGAGCACTGATAAATACAACGAACACTTTGGTAGAATTTCAAATAGTGTGGAATATTTATCAAGCTTGATAGACGATGTTCTAACGATCAGTAAAGTTGATTCAAACAAAATTGAATTTTCTCCGAAAGAATTAAATATAAAAAAAGAATGTGAAGGTATAATTTCAGATTTCGAATATTCGGGTGAACTGAAATCAAATTTAATTTTCAAATTTATACCGGAAAGAACAAATTTCTTGGTCGATCCAAAACAGTTTCACTTAATAATTCAAAACTTAATTTCCAACTCAATAAAATATACCAGTGAAAATAAGATTATTGAAGTTATAATAAATTACGTAAATGATAATATTCAAATTATAATTAAAGATTCCGGAATTGGAATTTCGGAGACCGACCTTCCTCACATATTTGAGCCGTTTTACAGATCTGCAAATAATGAAACAATTAAAGGAAACGGTTTGGGTTTATCAATTGTAAAAAATGCGGTTGATCTGCACGGTGGAATGATTCAAGTAAATTCTAAATTAGGAATCGGTACAACCTTCGTTGTGCAATTACCGCAATAATTAGAAAAGTTACACTTATTTAATTAATTGGTTTGTAATTTATTTTATGTGAATTTGTTATTAATGGGAATGGCGAGGTGATTGATTTATACGGTCCCTTATTTTTATGAGCCGACATTGGAATATTTGTAATATTTAATTTTTCCAAAACTTCATTATTTATTTTAATTTGATTATCATATTTTATTTTTAACGAATCAAAAATCGGATTTAAGATTTCATTAAATGCTTTCATAAAATCTATTGTGATTTCACCGCTGAATTTTTTTTCTTTTAAAATACTTCCACGTTCATTTGTAAACTCAAAATATGTCTGCCATTTTTTAGTTTCTCTTATTACTATATTAGATTTATCAAATCCTTTTTGAGTTGCGGTTTTTGTTAAAAAATAATCTGTGATCAGTCCCGCAATTCCAGATTGTATTTTATTTCGAAAATTATCTTCGTTTATTTTTTCATCATTAAATTCGAGAGGATGTTTTTTTATTTCGGAAACAATTCTTCCAATATTCCATATTTCATCGTCAATTTTCAGAAAAGGTTTTTCAGTATTTTCATTTAATAATTCCGAATACTCTTTTGCCTCGTTATTTGATAATTTCAAACTATCATCAATGTAAATGTGTTTAAATATTTTTGAAAAAATTTCCCAGCCTTCTTTATTAAAATCAATTCTCTTACCTTTCATTATATTTTTAGCATATTGCCGATAATTTTTCTGCAAATAAAAATCTTTCAGTTTATCTTTAATAGTTTCCTTTTGCTGGTTTACATTTTGCGGACTAAGCTCAATATCCTCACTCCAGCCGGTAACTTTAATTAATCTATAACCGCCTTCCGTTTTTATCGGTTTAATTATACTTCCCTTTTTTACGTTTTGATTAAATATTTCATTTTGCGCAACGTCGTCAATATTTCCCCATTTAACATCTTTAGAAATTTTTTCACTAACTCCGGGAAATTTAATTTTAAGTTCATCAAAATTCATCCCGTTTAAGGTGCTGTCGTATATAATTTTTGGATCATAACTTTCCGGTATAAACACGGCTTCTGTATGCACAATCTTTTTTGAATTAATATACTCCTGCTCAATTTCATTTTTATCAATTTCTATCTTCATGTAAATTTCGTCATTGATTAATTTTTCTCTCATTAATTGCTCCTTGATTCCCTGAAGTTTATATGAGTAAAATTGATCTTTTTGTATATCGTATTTTGATTTCCACTCAAAAGCGAAAAGCAATTCTGCGATTAAGGAATTTAAAATTATTTTTTTATCAATAATTGTTTTATCTGAGCAGTACGGCGGTCTTACGTTATATTCGCATCTGTATAAAAAATCTTTTACGAATATTGTATCTGAGGCTACAACAGCTAGAATTTGATCTTTAAAATTTGTTTGAGAAAAAGTTAATAGATTAAACGAGAAATAAAATATCGCAAATATTATTAAATAATTAGGTCTTAAACGCATTTTTATTTTACTTTAGAAGTTTAGCGATAAAGTAAAATTATTTGTATTTCCCAATTCGGTCATTTCACTGTAAGCATAATCAAATTTAAATCTTGAAACGCCTACATCACAAAGGATTCCAAAACCCAAAGTTAGTCCTTGGGTATTATCTTCAACAAATAAAGTTTTGTAACCAGCTCTTAGATCAATACGAACTTTTTCAAATAATGATATTTGATATTGTGTACCAATATTAACGTATTCAGAAAAATTATTCGGATGAACAGCATCAGCCGCTAGCGTTAATCTGTGATCATCAATTTTCAATAAATCGTAACCAATTCCAATTCTAAATGATAAAGGCAGATTATATTCTCCCATTCTGTAATCCGCGGGAATATTTTCATTGTTGCCGCTATTTATTTTATCAGGATCAACAGCGATAAAAGTATCGTCTCCGGCAAGTTTCATTTTACTTCCGTAATTGGAAATTGCCATTCCAATCTGAATTCCGTCAATTTTTTCATCAGGTCTTTCGAAAAACGGAGTAATTACATAAACACCGAGATCAACCGCAAAAGCCGAAGCATTCATTGTAGAAATTTTCTGCGACACATATTTTCCGGAAAATCCAAATGAAAAAAAGTCTGTTACTTTTCTGGCATAAGTTAATTGAATTGAAAGATCTGTAGCGCTAAATAAAGTTCCTGTTCCTTCTTGATAAAGCATATTTGTTTCTTCCATATCACCGGAATTTAAAATTGTAAAGCTTAGACCAAAAACACCAATTCCGTCAACCGGTAAAGCAATTCCCAAATAATTAAAAGTAATTCCCGCAACCCATGGCTGATACATAAACATGGCTTCATAATTTTGCAGATACGCAGCTTTAGCTGAATTCCAATATAATGAACTTACATCTTCAGATAAAGCGGTATATGCGCTTCCCATTCCTATGCCTGAACTGCCAACTCCAATTTCCAAAAAACTTGCGGCGGTAGTACCAACTTTGGTTATTTGAGAAAAATTTGAATTGCAGAATAAAATCAATGTGATAATAACACGTATAAAATTTTTCATTTTATTAGCTCATATTTCAATTCAGTTAAGAATTAAACTTTATTTAATTACCGCAAATTTTCCGATCTTTTCGCCAAGCTGTTTATTTTCAACTTTATAGATATAAAGCCCGTATGATATTTCCAGTCCTTCCTTGCTCTGCATATCCCAAATTACTTTTCCGTCCGAAGGCGGATTATCAACAAAGATTTCATCAACAACAAAACCGTTAAGAGTGAATATTGTTATTTTGCAATCTGCCGGAATATGCGTAAACATTAATCTTCTTCTCTGATGCAATCCTTGTCTTACATTCGGCTCCATTTCATTTGTAGCTTTGTATGGATTGGGCACGACTTTAATTAAATTCAAATCAACTTTTGATTTATCCAACTCAACAGATTTTGTTATTTCAAAATTATATTTGTCAGTTCCTCTAAACGGTCTATTTGTTTTAATATGAAAAACGTCTCCGGCTTTTGGCCATTCATCCAAAAAACGAAGACTGTACGCATATACACAATTATCAACGTCAAAAAAATCACCGTTCGCAATTCTTTTCTTTGAATCGAATTCACCAATCATTAAATAATCTGAAAAAGGATCATTCGCGTTCCAATCCATTACACCATTTTTATTGGCATCGACAATTGAAATTGCGGCAGTATCAGGAACTTCAATGGAATCAGTGCCGTTATAAATTTTATGATTAAAATTATGATTGACTGCGTAGAAATTTAATTTTTGTCCGGGTAAAAAATTTAATCCGGTTATAACTCCAAATCGCTGCAATGTTGCTTTGTAATTTGAGTCAGCCGTAAAATGAACAGAATAATCCCACGGCGCATTCGGCAAAGTTGAGGCAAATCCATTGCCTTCCGGCTTTTTGGCTTCTTCAACAAATACGGTTATTTTTGTCTGCGGATCTTCCCAATAATATTGATCCATTACTGGAGTAGCGAAATTTGTAACGCCAAGTGTTAATCCATCAAATCTTTCAGTATTAAATTCGCTTCCGCTGCTTTCCATAGAATGAACATAAACCGTATCGGTTAATGTCGAATCGTTTGTTACATCAAATACTATTAGAGAATCATTTTCAATTTGGAAAATTTTATCATCGGTTAATCCGTAACTTTGTGCTTTCTTTAAATCATAATCTTTCCTCAGTTCTGTAAATTTAACCGTATATTTTTTACCTTCAACAATTTCGCCTTCATTTATTCTTTTAACGGTTATTTCTCCAGCACCGTCTTTAGAAATCCAATTAGAATCAATTTCGCTTTCAACATATCCATTTGCGAGTACATGAGGAACCGCAACCACGCAATTTTTATCGACAAAAGTAATTGAATCAACTTCATTTAATGTAATAGTTGCGGTATTTTCAGAAGGCGACAATCCAAATTCTTTTTTGCCAAAATCATAAGCTACAAGCGCATAATAATATGTTCTGCCGTTTATTACATCCTTATCGACATAGAAATGTTCTAGTCCGCTGTCATCTCCCAAATAATATGAAACGCCGTTATAAACATTCCAATCGGCAAAATCTTTAATTCCATCTTTAAGATCGTATTGGGCGATAGGTTTTAAAAATGTTTCCGTACCAAATCCATCCGTAATTGATCTAGAGTCTTCAAAAAACGGCTCTGTAGATTTCACCAATTTATAACCTTCAAAATCTTCAATATAATCAAAGTAAGGTTCTTTAGATTTTTCGGAAAGATCATCCCAAAGTAAAATTACTTTGCCGTCTCCGGGTATTGCCGTTAGTTTTGGTTTTAACGGCGGTTTGGCAAATTGATAATTTGAATTATAAACCTGCTGAACAGTTTTCTTAAGAACAAATAATAACGGCGCCGCAAAATTCGGTTCTTGAAATGGAGTGTCCCAAGTATGCAGCTCTGCAATTGAAAATCTTTCTTTTCGCCAACTGTCAATCGGTACAGGCCCGGAGGCAAATAATTCAATTGGATTTATTTTACCGTCAAGTAAATTCGGATTGAATTCACCCTTTGAAGTCAATCCCCAAAAAAGTTCGTCATATCTAAAATGTCGGTCTTTATTTGGATCAAAACCTTTATAAATATTTCTGTTCCAAGCTTGATATGAAGTTAAACCAATTTGATCTGATTCGTCTTTATCAGTTCTATTATAATTTGGTTCACCGTCATCAGGTCTTCCGTTTGCTTCAGTTCCGTCGGGATCCGGTCCAAAATAATTAAGGTCTGAAGGCTGAACTCCATCGGAGCCGACGTCGTCATTTATATTATCCGTAGTAACGTCAAAATTTCCACCCGAGCTGTCTACATCTTCCCAAGTACGCCAATTTTGATTTTCATCACCAATCCAATGAGCCTTTGGTTTTCTTGGGTAATAAAACTCTTCAAACTTAGCTATATCGGTTATTCCTTCATTTGGGTCATCAGTCCATCTTTCTAAATTTCCCAAAGGAACTCGGCTTTCATCGGTTAAACCGTCATCGTCATTGTCAGTATTGTCATTCTCAATTCCCGGACTTTCCAAAAACGCAAATGCCATAATTCCCAATTTTTGATTGCCGCCGCCAAGTCCATTATCATCAAAAATCCAGCACATATTTAGCGTTTTATCCATTGTACTGAGATCGTCACCGATTCCGGAATCGATATAAAATGATAAAATTATTTTATCGTAATTGTAGTCTGAAATATTTGAAATATCATAATGTATAAAAACAACGTCTTGAACTTGAGGATGAGCCCATTGAAATAATCTGGCGCCAATTCTAATTCCCAAACCGCCCCATTTATATTTGCCGCCTGGTAAAAATAAATTCGGCCGAGGATAAAATGGCGGAAGCGAAGTATTTTCCTGCTGAAATTCAAGATCCCAAGCATCGTTAGTAATAAAATAACCTTCCAAATCCGCGTTTGTTTTCCCTCTTCCAAAATAACCGTTCCATTCAGTAATTCCTTTATCATCAATAAAATCCGGAGCATCTGCCCAACCTCCAATTGGCCATGAATTTGGATCATTGCTGATAGCAGGTTTATCTTGATCAAGATTAAGATATCCTGTAACCGGGTAAAATCCCCAGTTGAAAGCACCACTTGGATCAACATCCATATCTTCTCTAAAATATGTCTGGCAGAAATAAAGCGTACCTTCACCTTTTGATGTATCAGGAATGTAATCCGATGGAAGCGGAACTCCATCTGGGGAAACATTAAGTTTAGATTGAACAACTACCGCCAAACCGTCATTCATATTTATTCCGGAGCCTTTTGGCCAAATTGAACTAAGAGGATCGGGCCAATTGCCAAGCATTCCATCGTTGAAAAATTTCAGCCAAACCCTATTTCCGTCCATAAACCACCAACGACGAGCTGTAGTTTCGGCGGAAGGATCATCCGGAATTTTCTGGGGTCCAATTAAATTTACACTTTGCCCAAAACAAATGTTTACAAAATTCAGTAAAAGAATTATGAAAAAAATCCGTTTTGATAAATTGATTTTCTTGATCGACATAATCTATTTCTATGTTAAAATAATAAACTTAATTCAAATTTAATTGAGCGCGGCGCGCTGTAATAATCCGGTCTACTGTAATAATCATAAATATTTGTGAAAGTGCTTACATAATTTTCTTTGTTTCTTTCTATATCAGTTGTTGAATTTGCTGTTCCGCTGTCATCATAAACTTGTATTTCATTTCTGATATCAAAAATATTGTAAATATAAATACCAAGTCTTAAGTCAATTTTCACGGCTTTCAAATAGTCGAAATCATAATAACCTTTCAGATCCGCATAATATTTTGAAGGCTTTGTCCATCCATTTTCAGGAATATTTGCTAAAGATAAACTGCTTTCAATTGGCGGACTGTAGGTATATTTTGTTCCGGAACCATAACTGCTTATAAGTGAAATTCCCCAATTATCAACGTTGTATCCCACAGTAAGATTTAATGTGTGTCTTTGGTCCCAATCCAATGGAATAAAAGTTGAAATCGGGTCAACACTTTGTGCGGCTTTTGTAAAATTGCTGAAAGGCTCACTTGCATTACCTTCGGCAAATTGCAATGTATAATTTACGTCAATACTTAATTCGGCGGTTCTGTAATCGAACTCAGCAGTTAAACCGCGCGCACTCGCATAATCCAAATTTGTATAATAACCGTACATAATGGCGTCATAGGTTTCTATAGGAACGACTGTTTCCAAATTATAAATATCGTTATAGAATAATGTTGTTTTAAAAAGCAAATTATTCACCAATTTAAGCTGCAGTCCTAATTCATATTTAACCGTTTTTTCGGCTTCAATATTTGGATTGCCAATTGTTGAGGCATAGTTTGTTGAGGCAATTTCATAATTTGGATTTGTAAAGATGTGATCATAATTTGGAATTTGGAAAAAATGACCGTAACTAAAATGAAGCGCGGCCGCGTCGCCCATCATATATGATAGACCAATTCTCGGACTAATTTGATATTGCGGATCGGCATTCAAATATTCTGATTTTCTTACGGTGTTAATTTTATTGGCCGGGTTTCTTAAATCCGTTGGATAAATAGTTTCAGGATCAAAGTAATCGTAACGTAAACCAAAGTTTATTACTAAATCGTTGAACTCTGCTTTATCCTGAATATAAGCGGAAAATTCTCTCGGCTTTTTAACGAACGAATTAGCATATGTAGTTGTGTCATTCGGGATATAAGGTTTATAATTATCAATCTCTTTGCTCGGATCAAAAATAGAATACCAATTTTGAAGTACAAATTGATATCTGTCCAATTTTATATTTACATAATCTGCGCCAACTTTCAGCTCATGATTTTTATTTACCTGCCAAACCAAATCGTATTTAGCTTCAATTCTTTCATCGTTGGTAAAAGCAAATCCTTTATCATTTCCTCCGCTTGAAAATCCGCCGTTATTTGTATTGTATAAATCATTGACGAATCTCGAATCATACGGATCTTTAAAACTTGACGATTGATTATCAGTATTGAAATACAATAGTTTCAAAACATGAAATGCGTTGTTCTCTAAAGTATTGGTAAATGACAAAGTCGCGGCGTGCTTAGTTGACCAATTCCATCCTTGTTTATCTGGAATATATTTATATCCATGGTTATACCCGTTTTGACCTTCACCATTTTCAAATTGATAAAGTAACCCAATTTTAAAATTTGTAAAAGTCTGCCAAGCAATATTCGACATAAAACTTCGAGATTCCCCTTGAGTCATTGGGACTTCAGCGTTATCTCCATTGTGGATATCAATCCATTCTCTAATTGGAATTCCTGCACCGACAAATGAATGATCTGTGCTTGTATATCGTCTTATTCCATAAAATAATCCATTGCTAGAAGCTAAATCACCCAAAATAAAAAATGAAAGATCTTTAAAAAGTAATGGTCCGCCAAAACTAAAACTTACTTCTTTGTCATGAAAGAAATCTGAAGCGGATAAACCAATATAATTATGTGAAGTATAATAATTGCTTGAATATAATCTAATCATTCCGGAATATTTTTCCCCGCCTTCCTTTGGCGCAGTGTTAACAATTCCGCTCATTACCTTGCCATATTCAGCGTTAAAGGTTCCGCTGATTACTTCAATTTCTTGTACCGCGTCTTTGTTAAGAGAAATTCCCGATTGAATTCCATCAACCAAATATGAAACTTCGCCCGAGCGGCCGCCTCTAAAATGACCTTCAACAACTCCAGTTGTTAAACTTACTGCTTGTCCGATTGATTCGATATTAAATACTTTCAGATCATTAGCGGAAATTGTCTGTACCGATGAAGTTAAATCTTTCTTAATTACTTCTTTTTTCGCTTGAACAACAACTTCTTCAACCGATACTGTTTCCGGAATCAATTCCTCATTTAAAACGGTTGTTCGATTTATAGAAACTTTCACTCTTTGAATTATTTTTGTAGAATAGCCGACCATGCTTATCTTAACTGAATATTCTCCGGGATTTAAATTTAACAATACATAATTTCCTTCAACATCTGTAGCAGCACCAATTGATTGAGTCAACGGAACCGGAGAATCATTCTGCCAGACATCTGTTATAATTATGTTAACGCCAATCAGTTCGTCTTTGGTTTGTGAGTCAACAATTTTACCCGAAATTTTACCAACAGCGGATGCAGATATGTATTGTGCAGAAATAAAACATAAGGTCGTGAGGAAAGTAATAAATGTAATTGATCTTAAACGGCTAAAATTCTTAAATAAGAATTTCATAATAAACCTTAAATTAAAAATAAAAAATTTATTTAATCATTAACTAAAAACCTTTCTTAAATACTTTTTTTTATAGTTGTAGAATTTCATAATTAAACACTTTTTATACGAGCGAAATCGATTGTTTAACTTATAAATTACTTTTTTATTTTCTCAAAATCAATTATTAAACATTTGTAAAATGAATTTTTTATGCCGTAATTCTATTTAATTATGTGTTTTTGATATGAAATGTGAAAACCGCCAAGTAAAATTTACTTAGCGGCATAAAATTTTGAAGTGTAAAAAATAATAATTAAACTTTTGGATTTATTCTCCAGCTGATAAAATAAAGAAGACTTATTATCAACATCGGCAGACATATTATTAAGTAAACTGAAAATGGGAACTTTCCCCAAGACATTAAAATGTAGAAAACAGAAAATAAAATAAAAATTAATCCGCCAAATATTTCATGTTTCCACGCAATTAACAAAGAAATCAAAATCAGAAATGACGGAATTAAATGAACAGCTAATTTTAAAATAGTTTCAAAAAAATCCGACCCTTCGTTAAATACATCCAAAGCAAAAATACTTAAGAATAACGCGAACAAAATTGTAAGTATTCGCGGACTCCAAATTAAATACTTTCTTAGGCTGTTATTCATACTAATGTTATCTATTTATATAATAAATAAAGTTAAAATCCTAAACTTACTAAACCTCTTACAATGTATCCATTTCCTTTAACTATTGGAATTGGTCTTTGCGCTTGACTAATAAGTTCGCTGTTTGTAGCTCTTATTATCGCGCCGCCTCCAAGAGTTATATTCAAAATTGATTCCGGAATTGCAAAGCTTAGACTTGGACCAATATAAAATTGAGCGCCGCCTTCTGCTTCTTCAATTTCCCAAAATCCTTCAAGATCTTGTCCGACAGCTTCAAATCCTAATTTAATATTATTGGCAATATTGTACGCAAATCCAATGCTAGTTGTTAAATCAACCGCGTCTCTATTTTCGGCAAACGCGTGTTCAAGCAATACGTTTGAATAAAGCTGCCAATTTTCAAATTGTTTACCCAGCATAAATCTGCTTATCATAACATTTACTTCGCTAAATTCATAAACATATCCTAATCCGGCGGATAAATCCAAAATATCATTATTACTTGTACTTAAGAAATTTCTTAAAAGTTCTATCTGCTGAGAAAATTTTGTAGATCCGTTTGTAAACGCAATGCCGGTTCTGTCTAACAAATGAAAGTTTTCAAAAATATTTGTGTGGAAGCCGATATTTTGTTCTAAATCATCAACACCCATCGGTAAAAATGTTTTTTGCCCATATGCCGACTCAAAATTTACGTTAAAATTATTGTTGGCAAATTTTTCTGGTGTCATCGTGAATATAAATGGTGAGCTTTGCGCTGCAAGATTCGCAAAAGTTATTAAAGCTGCAAAAACAATTAAGTAAATTTTTTTCATTTTATTCCCTTTGAGTTGATGATTACAAAGATAGTAAATTTCTTAAAATTGTATAATAAATATTTTCATTCGCAAAATTTTACAAAATCTATAAACGGCAGCAAATGCCATTGTGTTCCAAATGGATATGTACCGTATAATAATTTTGTTCCTAATCCAAGTTTAAAAGTATTTGTTAAATTTAAAAATGCGATTCCGGAAAATTCCCAGAAAAAATTGTTATCCGTCAATTGATATTCATAATCGTATTCATTATCATTAAATGGGAATAAGAATATTTCACTCTTTAAATAATAATCAAGATCCTTGAATAATTTTCCTTCAGATAAAACTTTAAAATTGAATTCAACATTTTTATAATAAACCATTGATCGTGCAAGTATCAGCGGCATATCGACAGATGTACCGGGTTTCAGTTTTGAGTTATTTAACGCAAATTCAATCCCTAATCCGCTTGATATAAAATTATTTTCGCTTAACTGCAATGTCGCTATAACAGAATTGGCAATTGAAAATAACTGCGGTATATTAAATTCAGGTGAAATAAATCCGCCCGTCCCTTCATTCTTTATTAAATTCATAAGCTGTGTTGGATAATTTATTCCATGCAAACTTGATACAGTTATTTTTTCCTTATTGTAAAAATTATACTTCAATGTAATTGATGGCGAAATAAAAATCATTATAGGATGCGCGGTAATACTTAATTTATTATTTATGCCGTATTCCGCATTTTCAAATAAAGAATATTTAAATGTTTTATGTGTTGCCAGCATCGAGGATTCACCATATAATCTGAACTTCAAAGAATCATTTTGGGAGAATATAAACCCTGATGCAAGAATAAAAGCAAATATTATTTTTTTCATATTTCCTCCTACTTTCCAACAACGAGTTTAGCGGTAACTGAAGCATGATCTGAATATTTCCTATATTCATGATGTGAAATGTGCGAGTCAATTATCCACTGCGTATTTGAAAACAAATAATCCAATGTTCTGTCATAAGGAATATCAGGATAAGTGGCATGCGAAAAATATAATTGCTGGTCAGCAATATATTTATCCATTGGCAGCGAAGGATAATATTTTTCATATAGAGGAATTAGCCAGCTTATCTCCGGTGTATAATTGCTTCCTTCCTTATGAAACGGATCGTCTCCTTTTGAATGAAAATGTTCATCAATGCATTTATCCTCGTCACAGTAATCCGTAGAATCTGAATTTGGAGGAAGCAGATTATAATCACCGCCGGTTACAAGCTGAATTCCGGTTTCCTTAAGATCATCACAAATACTTATGTATTTCTCCAATTGTCTCTTTTTTGTATCATCAGTAGAGAATGCAGATAAATGCGTATTGACAATATTAATTTCATTTCCGTTTGGCATTATTGTTTTTCCTGACATTACAATTTCGCGCACATAAAAGTATTTTGTCAACGCGTCAAGATCATTTCTAAGCGGGAGCGGATGTAATTTTACATTTGTCAATTTCCATCTTGATAATATTGCGTTGCCTTCATCAATTCTTCCAATTCCATCGCTAGGAATAAATTGAATATTCCAGTTTGTAGCATAATATCCGAAATCAAAATAAGTTCTATCCATTATGTACTTCATTTGATCGATATATGCCGTACGTTTGCATTTAACGTCAACTTCCTGGAGCATTAAAATATCAGGTTTAATTGTGTTTATCGCGGATACAATTCTATCTAGATTTTTAGTGACTTCATCTCTTGTTAAAACCGTTCTATCGCCGCAAGCATCACCAAACCAAAGGATTTCGGTTCCGCAGCCAAATCTTATATTCCAAGTCATTACCAATATTGTATCTTTTGCTAATTGCAAATTTTTATTCGTCTTGCTGTAATCAACGCAGTCGCGAACATCGTCTATTGTATCAACCAGCGGATCACATTTTTGAAAAGTCAAAACGGTAATTAAAATAAAAAAGATTGGGACTATGTAAGAAGTGTATTTTTTCATTAGACCTCCAAACTAAATGAGTAATTTAAAAGGCCTTTAAATAAACATAACATTTTTTTTGTGTTAAGGTAATGTAAACACAAGATATATATTAGTCAATAGCTTTAGTTGAAGTAAACAATCATAAACTAAACAAATGAATATTTTTATTTAATTATATCAGCTTTTGGAAATTTTATTAAATAATATTTTTTATAATCATCAGGCATATCAGTATTAACAAAGTCGATTTTCATATTATTGGAAAAATCCCAAAACTTATCATTATCGGGCGTTCCCCAAAATCGCACTAACTTATTTTCTTCATGAACTTTATTTATAAATTCCTTTAGATCGTGAATGTCCGATTCTTTACCTAAATATTTACTTAATTTATCACTTACAGCTAACCAATCTTCACTTATTATAGGAAAAAGATTTTCGGATTCACCCTTACCAACATCTTCAAATCTGCCGTCTAAAAAAATAAATCTGTTCATCTCGTTTCTTACCGTTTCTATAGGTCTGTTACCCGAAATAATTACCCTTATATTTTTTATTTTAAGTTGACCGTCATTTATTGATGTTAAATAATTTTTATATTTATTTAAGCATGATCTTAATTTTTTGTAGGTATTTTCGGCATCCAATTTTATATCAATAAAAAGAAACAGCTCATAATTAAAGTGATATTCTGAATTAGTATTTTCAATTATATCTTTCAGCGGAGCCAAATACATTTTTTCAAGCGTATTATTTTGATTTGTATCTTCAACGTTGTGGGCAACGAACAATTTATCATTAAGATAAATTATATCCGCTTCAATACTTTTTGAGCCGGAAGATAAAGCTGTTAATAATGGCTTTGGATTTGCGTAATCGTTATGCGAATGAGAATTAAAAGAAATATTATTTTGTGAATAACATATAGAATTGAAAATAATATAAAGATATAATAACTGCAGTTTCATATTTGCCAAGAAAATTATATTCTTACATAATATATCAAAATAACAATTTACATGATAATTATTCTGCCAATTCAAGAGCTTTCGTTGTTGTATAATATTTAGAAATCATATTCGGAACTTCCCAAACGGGTAATTTTCCATCATTTAGATAATCTAAATATCTTTCCATTACCTGCGCAAAATGTGCTTCGTGTCCAACTCTAAATTTATTTGGAATATTTATATGCCATTTATCATTTGATTTTTCTAATGAAATTCCCGAATATTTTGTATTTAATTTTTCGATCGTCGATCTGACCATTTTTTCAAATTCGTTATCAGAAATTTTTGCGGTTTTTTCAATATAAAGTTCAGGTATAAAATTTTGTTCTTTGCCTTGTTCAATTATCACATTTGCCTTAGTTCCACGAACGATTGAATAATGAGTGTCGCCTCCTCCTTCCGGAGCTTTATATTTCCATTCAACAATGACTTTTGCGAAAACATTTTTGATTTTATAATTTATTTCACCGTTGCTGAAAACATTCAAAATAGTATCATTAACAAATTTGTTAAGAAATTCAGGATAAGAACTTAATTCAGTAATATTGGAAAACTGACTTAACGTTAACTTTGTCGGCCAATGTTTAGCGGCAATAATTTCAATTTCATTTTTATAATTAATAATTTGTTCCGGGAACAATTCCCATTGAACGAGATCAACTAAATGAGTCGTTACATCTATCAATCCATCGCCTTGCTGCGATGCGTCGAAAAACCAAGCCGGTCTTTTCAAAGGATTTCCAGAAACATACTTAAAGAAATGATGTATACTTGATTTTACCACAACAGGATTATCAACACTGCCTTCAGCAAATTTACCGAACAACTCTTGATCGTTAATTAATTCTTTTTGTAATATGGTTGTAATTTCACTTCTTTCGGTCATTATATCATAGAGCAAAACATTATTTTTTTCGGCAGTTTTAAATGTTATGACCAATTGCTCAAAATCTTTGGAGCTGATGCACATTGGTTTATCCGCAAGTACGTTAAATCCCGCTGAAATTGAATTGTTTATATAATCCATTTTTTTTTGATTGTTGCCTGAAATTACAACTACATTTCCCGCTTTATCATCAATCATTTTTCTTAAATAATCATTCCCGGTGTAAATATTCAATTTCCAGTTGGTTGGATTTTCAGTTCTGTTGTTATAATTGTTAATTCTATTAATATGCTCATTTACATCATCTCCTTCGGGCGCATAAATAAAAACTTCGGGTGATATTTGTGCGTAATTATTTTTTTGCACCAGCGCCGCATGAAAATGTCCCGGATCCAATGTAATTAGTTTGATTTGCATTTTATTACTCTGACTTATAGCGGAATTTGAGAAAATAATTAGAATTACATTTATTAATATTAATCTATCAAAGAATTTCATTTTTAACTCAATTTAAATTTGCACCATTTTTTTTTAATTCAATTGCTAATCCAATCGGAAAATAATTGTTTGATCTTCGCGTGATTTGTATTTCCTGAATGAACAATAACCCTATATTGAAAACCTACAGTTGTTCCATTTTCAATACTGATCGGTTCATTGACCCAATTTAAATTTGTTGGTGAAAAAAAACCGTAATCTCTTGTAAACCATTTACTGGGATACCAAGTATTTTTGGGTGAATCAAATATTGCAAGACCTTCAACAATCCCGAATCTATCGCCGAAATAATCGCACCAAGCCGACTGAATTCCGGCCGTATTTTTTTCACCAAAACCGCCGTCTGAATTTATCAATGTTCCGCCTTCCTTTACGGAAAGCCTTGAATCCATTCTTGCTGCAAATAGAGAATGATTTGTTTTTAAAATTGTCAATTCGGTAAGCGCGGTTAATTTTATATTAAAATCTATAATACGTATTGAATCATTTGGAGCCGAAATGTAAATATTTCTTTCATCTTTAATAATAGGTTCTCGTCCAGGCTGTTTCCAAAAACATTCGTCCTTAATTTGAATTTTATTTGAATCATTAAGTATGATATTTGCGCCTTGTGAAATTATTTGTCCTCTTTCATTTCCTTCCTGCCAATAATTTCCGCCATTAACTTGATCGCATCCAAACCATAATGATCTGTGATGCGGATAAGGAAGGCTGGATTCGGTTGTAACAGATAAACCTGAAGACGGTCCGTTAACCGGATAAAAGTAAGGATATTTTTGTCCATCGCCGAATCTATAACACGTAAATGTAACATCATTAATTCTTACAATGATCATTTTATCCTGCAACTCAGCGGTCAGCTTATTGGACTGTGAAAATAAAATTGCAGTAGGAATAATAAATAGTAACGTTATATAATATTTTATTGAATGAAATTTCGCCACGGCATCCTCATTGTTCTTGATATCATTGAGTTAGCTTCATCATCATTTTTGAATCTTTCTTTAATTGGATCCCAATATAATTTTCTTTGCAGTTTCATGCCTATGTGACTAACCAAGCAAGCTGAACATGAACGATGACCAATTTCCGCGGGTGCAATCGGCTGTTGCCGAGTTCTAATGCAATCCAACCAATTTAAATGCTGTTCGCTGCTTTTATATAAATGAATTTCATCTTCACCAATAACTGAATCAAGAATTTTGGGATCACTCGCTTCTATGGCTTGAAGTGTTATATCAGGATTACCTGGATCTGTAGACGTAACTTGCACAGCTCCTCTTGAAACAAAAATCCAGCCTTCACTTCCTTCAAATTTTACACCATTAGGATTCGTCCCGTTAATAAACATCGTTACGCCATTTTCATATTTTGCTTTTACGTTAAAATCACCGTGAACATTCCATAATCCGCTTTTGGGAAATTCCGCAGTTGCTTCAATTTCTATAGGTCCGGTATATTCAGTTCCCATTCCCCAATGAGCGGTATCAACATGATGAGCACCCCAGCCAGTAATCATTCCTGCTCCAAACTGTTCACATCTAAGCCAGCCGGGTCTAGAAAAATCTTTTTGAGGATGTACTCTATTTTCAGTGTAATAGACATAAGGAGTAGAACCAAGCCACATATCATAATTTAAATTAGAAGGTATTTGCATTTCCGGTTCTTCCGGTCCCGCCGGATCTCCCGGTAAACCAATATTTATTGTATGAATTTCACCAATTCTTCCGTTTCGTACAAGTTCGCAGGCTTTATGAAACTGAGGCCAAGGATCTAAAGATCTTTGCTGGCTTCCAATTTGTAAAATTCTTCCGGTGCGATTTATTATATCGCTTAACGCGCGTCCTTCCTGTATAGTTAGTGAAGCGGGTTTTTGCAGGTAAATATCTTTACCGGAATTTGCTGCCGCGATTGCCGGAATAGAATGCCAATGATCGGGCGTACTTACAATTACTGCATCAATATCTTTATCCGCGCATAAATCACGAAAGTCATCAAACATTTTTACATCAACAAAATTATCTTTTCCGGTTTTTTCTTTATACAATTTCAGCACATAATCTTTCCCTTCTCTCAGTCGTTTTTTATCTAAATCACAAACGGCAACAATTCTAGCTGAATCGTTTTTGAGAGTTAATGGAATATCATGATCGCGCGCAATTCTACCGCAGCCAATAACACCTATATTTATCTTATTGTTGGGTGTATATTTTGATTTTAGAACTGATGGAGAAAGAATTGTTGGTGCGGAAAATAATCCAATAGAAATTAAACTGCTGTTTTTTATAAAATCTCTTCGATTTAACTTTTTCATACCGGCGGCTCTATTTAGTTTTCAGTTTGTTTAATAAAGATACGGTTTATTAGGTTAAATAAGAACACAACATTTTATTACAATTAAATGATAATAAAAATAATATGAAGTTAGGCAAAATAATTCATATTTAATTTTATGAATCTGAAATTGATATTCCAAAATTATAAATTATTAATTCAAGAATTAAATAACCGTTTCTTTAGAATTCAGTTTTTTAAAATATTTTTTTCACTAAAAATAAGTTTTCAGAATAATATTAAATCACAACTAATCGTTTTCTACAAAACTATTAATTACATCCATAAGTAATTTTTCATTTTGTTTAAATTTGGATTTTAATGACCACGCTAAAACTTGGTTAAAATTCGTTTCGGTCTCAATAACAACGTGGAAATAAACTATATTAATATCTTCTGAAGTTCCTTCTAATTTAAATTTTATGGCTTTATTTCCGGCAACTGTTAATTCGGTTGGTCCTTCAATTTTGGGAAAATAAAGTCCTGACAAAATATTTGCAAAAGTGCTGTAAGAATGCTTCTGCAAATTCCATCCGAACAAATCATCTTTTGAATCAACTAGCAATATCATATAAGCTTCGTCTTGTTCACTGCCAACCTGAATATCAGCATTTTCATTTAAGTCTAATTCAGTCCAAGTTTCAGGTATGGTAAATTGATGTTTATTGTCGGCGCTATAATATACCGCCATTCCATTTTCACTTTGCGCTTTTGAAAATATTGTAATAATAAAAAATAATAATATAGTTTTTTTCATTTTTTGATTCTCACATTAAGTATAGAAATTATTTCTTACAATTTATTAAACAAAATTATTCTTATCGAAATTGAGTTACTTACAATTTCCAACCTTGCCTGTACTCGGTTTTAATAAGATTATTTGCGGCATCATTATTTTCAAATTTCATTTCTTTTGCATTCCAAATTAGATTTTGGTTCTTAACTTGAATCGCGATCATTCCCAACAATGCCATTTCAGTTAAAGGACCGCCGTAATCAAAATTTGAACATGCCGGTGTGCCATTTTTCCCTTCTTTGCACGCGCGAACCCAATCATCTTCATGACTACCTTCAATTCTGGGAATTGTTTTGGCAGGAAGTTTATATTCTTTCATCTTTGTTTCTGGAATAATTCTTACATTATCGGCGCCATGACTTCCATGCATAATAACACCTTTTTCACCAATGATAAAAGCGCCGCTTGCGGGAATTGTTCGTCCCGGTTCTAATTCCTCAGGAATCGGCGGCTGAAGTCTTCCATCATACCAGGTCAGTTTAATACTATTTCTTTTTTCATTTGCAGGAAAATTATACCTTACAATTGATGCTCTTGGAAATGTTTGAGATTCTATTTCCGGTTCCCAATGCGTTGATGTTGCTTCGATTGATATCGGCGCTCCCAAGTCCAATGCCCAAAACGCAGGATCAATTATATGACATCCCATATCGCCTAAAGAGCCGGTTCCGAAATCAAGCCATGATCTCCATTTGGTCGGATGATAATCGGGATGATAATCTCTGTATCTTGCGGGTCCGATCCATAAATCCCAATCCATTCCATCTGGTTTTTCTACTTTTTCAGTTGGTAATGCTTTAATTAAAAATGTTGACCACGGATCACCTCCGACAGGTCTATCCGTCCATGCGTGTACTTCCTTAACTTCACCAATCGCGCCGTCATTTATCCATTCCTTTAGTACTCGGATGTGTTCCCATGAATGCCCTTGATTTCCCATTTGTGTTTGGACGCCATAGTATTTTGCTTTTTCTGTAATTGTTCTTGCTTCATAAATATTATGCGTTAAAGGTTTTTGGCAATAAACATGTTTCCCTTCCTGCATTGCCGCCATCGTAATAACCGCGTGCGTATGATCTGGAGTCGCGATTAGCACGGCATCAACATTTTTTTCCTTTTCGAGCATTACTCTAAAATCTTTATATAATTTTGCGTTAGGATATCTCTTAATCGTATTTGCCGCATAATTAAAATCAACATCGCATAAAGCAACAATGTTTTCATTTTCAAGCATTCGCAAATTTGCGCCGCCCATTCCGCCTATTCCAACCGCGGCTATATTTAATTTATTACTTGGCACATTTGACCCTCTAACCGAAAAAGGGATATAATTAATTGCTAATGCTCCTATTCCCATATTTTTAACAAAATTTCTGCGCGTAATTTTTTTCATAATTTGTCCCCGCCAATAAATTATTGATATAAATCTATTGTGATTAAATTAATAAATTTAAAATATGATATAAAATATTTTAATATATGTGAAAATCAAAATTGAATAAAAAGTCCTAATTTGTATCCGCCTGAATTTAATTGCGGATAAATTCCAAGTCTTAACGATCTATTAATTTCTCTATGTTTTTCGTGAAGTGAGGTAATTTTAAGACCAATAAAAGTTCCTAAAACTGCACCTAGAAAGGTATCGGAAAACCAATGTGCATCGGCGTATACTCTTTGATAAGCTGTTAACGAGGCTAATGAATACAGCGCAATTGAAGCATACGTATTATCAATCTGTTCGGATAAAACGGTCGCAATTGTAAACGCGGTTGAAGTATGTCCGGAAGGCAGCGAGTTTTCATTTGCATCAAGCTCAAATTCAAATGGTTCCATTCTTAAATTTTCATTTCCGGTATATGGACGATATCTGACAAAAGTAATTTTTAATAATTCGGTAAAAATTCCATTCCAAAGCATTGCCTCAGCAATCATTTGTCCTGTTTCTCTTAAATCATTATGGTCGAATATTAAACCGGAAGTATAAAGTAAAGCGCTTAGTGCGGTTCCATATTTTGCATTTCCAAAAGCTTCTCCCACATAAGTAACATTATCCATTAAATTACTTTTTGTGCTTAAAATACTTTCTCGAATTTCATTGTCAACTGTAAAAGACGCGCCGGTAAGCGCAATTGTAGCTCCTACTATTGCGTAATCATTCCAATTAAAATAATATGGACTTTTAATAACTTTCAAAGAGTTATCGAAAGAAATAACTAAATCGGATTTGATTGTATTGAGGATTGTGAGCTCGCACGTATTATTCTGAATTGAGTCAATTTGTGCAAAGCTTAAGTTTGTAACATTAAACAATATTAGAAACAAAATTAAATAAATTATTAAAATATTTTTTCTCAAAGTAAACAAGGTGTAATTCAATTTTTATTTATCTCATTTTACAAAAAATTATAAAATACTAGTTTGTTATATACGTTTAATATTGCAAAATTATAAATATAAAATTCAATTATATCTAATTTCTCCTCAATTTGTAAGTAACAAAAATTCTATTAAACATTTTATTGTTGTTTAATGACTTCGCGTTTTTGAAATTTCTATTTTTGTTTTTGATCTACTCAAATTCTGCCATAGAAATCCGTATATTGAAACGACCAAAAAACAACACATAGGCATAAGAAAGCTAACTGACATATTATATACATCACCTAAATGACCCATAAGTTTAGGCATTATTGCGCCTCCCATTATAGCCATTACAATGAAGCCCGATGCTTTTTTGGCTTCAATTCCTAATCCGTGAATTCCAAGTGCAAAAATTGTTGGGAACATTATAGACATAAAAAAGAATGTTATAAACACCGCAGCAACAGAAATCCATCCAATTTTAAATACCACAATTAAACAAACAAAAACGTTTACCAAAGCATATATTCCGAGCAGTTTATGCGCAGTTATCTTTCTTAAAATTGCGGTACCTGTAATTCGTCCCAGCAGGAAAAGCGGGAACCCAATTGAACCGAGTAAAAAAGTAGCTCCTTTTTCATTTATAAAATATTCGCTCCCTTTTAGAACTGATCTGTCATTGAATAACCAACTGCCGGCTAATGAGCTGGATATTGAAGGTATCTCCTCAACAATATAATTAATGAAAAAACTAAAAATCCCCGCTTGTGCCGCTACATACAAAAACTGAGACAGTACCGCTCCAACAAAATGCGGATGAAGCCAAATTGATTTTTTAATTGCAGTATTTGATTCTACATCTAAGTTATAATCGTCCTCGGTATTTAGTTCAGGTATATTTGCAAAGTAAAATATTACAGCCATTATCAATACAATAATTGCAACGGTTAAATATGGAATATATAATTGAGCTTGCGCCGCCTCAGCTCCTTCAGATGAATAAAAAAATATTCCGCCTATTATTGGTCCGAATATCCAACCGATTCCGTTAAAAGATTGCGCAAAATTTATTCTTGCCGCCGAATATTGTTTACTGCCGAGTACAGTTGTATATGGGTTTGCTACAGTTTCTAAAACTGTAAGTCCCATTGCAACAATACAAACACCAAGTAAGAATGACCAAAATGTTGAAATATATGTAGCAGGAATAAACCAAAATCCCCCAAATGATACCAATAATAAGCCGGCAATAATTCCGCCTTTATAACCCAATTTTCTAGCTAAAAAACTTGCCGGCAATGCCATTAGAAAATATCCCAAATAATGAGCAAATTGAACCCATGCCGATTGCGATTTTGTTAGATGTAAATAATCTTGAAAATGCTTGTCCATAACATCAATCATTCCGTTGCACAAGCCCCATAATAAAAACAATGTACTTACCAAACCAAATGTAAATGCATAATTTTTACCATCTTCTGTTCTAAACATTTTTGTTAAATTAAACATAGTATCCTTTTAATCATTCATTATTAAAATTTAGCAGCGCACTTTAATTTTTATGGAATTAGGTACAGGTTTATCTGAAGCTACAACAACATATCCTCCTCCGCTGCCAGAAGTTATTGCTCCGGAATATTTTGTTATATATTCGGTTTTCAACTCTTTAAATATTTGATCTGAAACTGTATATGGCAGCATTTTTTTCCAAGCTAACAATGTTTTCGTCATTGATTCGCCGAGTCCAATCACATCTTTCTTTAATATACTATTCCAGCATTTTTCACCGGCTTCACCTAAGCTTTTAACAAATTCCATTTTTAGATTTTTTTCTTTAAGAGGATCATAATTATTTGGACGCGGAGTTAAAGGAACTAAATGAAGTACGTTAGATAACCATTCGCAAGTTTCTTTATCGACTGTTGAGTCTATTTCTTCAGGCCAATATTTTCCATTGTAAAAAAGTCTGCTGATACCAGGATTTAAAAGGCCAATATGATCTTGTGAACCTGAAATATATTCAGAACCTGGAGGGTTTTCAGCTCCAAACAATAATTTAGCATTATTTAGCGGATTACCTTTTGGATATTGGTTTCCCCATAATTCCAACGCGACCTTTCTAGAACTTGTAGCCATTCCAGAACGATCATTGAAGTCTATTGTCGGCAGAAGTTGTGCAACAACAACACTTCCTACATAAATTTCCGATACCCACGGCTGATCCATCCAACCGCCGGCTAGACATAATCTATAAGGAAACTTTAATTCATTTTTTGTAGTCGAACTCGCTCTGGCAGGCAAGCCCTCTTCAGGCACTCTTTCTAAAATAAGGTATTCAATTCCATAATTTTTACAAAGCTTTTCTTTTTCCGCAGTATGACCATCAGTATTAACAACAAAAATGTCGGGTTTAATTCTTTCTAAATCCGGTTTGAAGTCAAGCATACCGGATCCGGAAGCAACAAACGCTTCCTCAACAAAACGGATAGAGTTTACCATATAAACTCTTTCTGCTTGAGAAAAATATGGTGCTTTTCTTTTTAACAAAACAAGATTTGCATCGGAACCAACCGCAACATAAAGTTTGCCAAATTTTGATGCTAACTTAAAAAATGCGATATGTCCACTATGTAGAAGATCGAAACAACCGCTGACCATAACTTTTTTTTCAGTCATTTAATTTTCCAAGTTTTAAAATTCGTTGAATACAATTTTTTTTGAATCTTTACCTTTATTTTCAACCATTTGAAGTTTTATCCAATCATAAGTTTTTTGTAATCCAGTTTTAAGCGGAATTGAAGGTTCCCATTTCAAATACTGCTTGATTAAAGTGTTGTCGCTATTTCTGCCTCTAACACCTTTAGGTGCATTTAGATCGTACTTTCTGTTCAATTTGAAATTCGCGATTTCCTCTACATAATCAACTAGTTGATTTATTGAAACCATTTCAGAACTTCCAAGGTTAATTGGCTCTTCAATATTACTGTACATTATATCAAGTATACCTTTAACGCAGTCATCTATATACATAAAACTTCTTGTTTGATGTCCATCTCCCCAAATTACAATTTCCTTTTTATCATACAATTCACCGTCAATAACTTTTCTGCAAATAGCTGCAGGAGCTTTTTCTCTGCCGCCGTCATAAGTTCCAAATGGACCGTACACATTATGAAATCTGGCGACTCGAGTTGTTAAATTAAAATCTTCAGAAAAATGTCTGCACATTCTTTCGCTAAATAATTTTTCCCAGCCATAACCGTCTTCAGCTAATGCCGGATATGCATCTGATTCTTTTAGTCCGGGATTATTAGGATCCGTTTGTTTTTCTCCATTATAAACACACGCGGATGAAGCGTAAAAAAATCTTTGTATTCCTAAATCGCGTGCGGCCATAAGTAAATGCGTATTGATGAGAACACTTAGCATACAATCAGCTTTATGATTTTCGATAAAACCCATTCCGCCCATATCTGCGGCAAGGTTAAAAACTTCTTCAAAACCATTTAAAGCCTGATAACAATTATCTTTTACTTTCAAATCCAATACAAAATTTTCAACTCCGGGTATAATTTGGTACCAACGGTTTAGCGGCTTTATATCAACTGCTCTGACATCATAATTCATTTCTTTTAACTTTTTTGTAAGATGGCCGCCAATAAATCCGCCAGCACCGGCAACAACTACTTTTTTCATTTTATACTCCTTGCTATTTATTTCTTCTAATTGAATCATTCCAAAGAAATTCTTCATTTATTATTATATTTTGTTCTCTATTTGTTTCCGTACCATTTATCAAGCTAATTAACAATTCAGTTGCCCTGTTTCCTAAATTTCTAGGATCTTGATTAATTATTGCAAGTGATGGTGAAAAGCTTTGAGCGGTTTCATTAAATCCGAATCCAACTATTCCAATATCATCTGGTATACGAAGTCCGCACTCAGCGGCTGCTTTATACGCGCCTAACGCAACACGGTCATTAACTGTAAAAATAATTTCCGGCATGTTCTGTGAATTGAAAAGTTTTAAAAAAGAATTATATCCGTCCTTTACTTCAAACCCACCTTCAATTACCCAATCATTTTTCAACTCAATACCGTTGTTTGAGAGTGCCGAGGTGTATCCCGTTTTTCTAGCTTTTGCCACACTTACATTTGAATATCCGGCAAAGTGAGCAATTTTTGTAAATCCGTTTTTAATGATTTGATCTAACGCGGTTAAAGCTCCGTTAACGTCATCAAATATTACGCTTGGAAAACCAAGTCCGTCTATTTGTCTGTCAAAGAAAACTAAAGGCACATTTATATTTTTAATGTGTTCAAAAATTCTAATATCGTACGTTTGCTGAGAAACGCAAATCAAAAGTCCATCGACTCTCATCCCGAGTAAATTTTTAATATTTTTTATTTCGCTTTGATGATTTTCTCTTGAGACGGTAACAAATACATTGTAATTTTTTTCGGCAGAAGCATCAATCAAACTATCTGCGGCATACGCAAAAAAACTGTTTTCCAAATCGGGAATAACTACTCCGATAGTATTTGTTTTTTGAGTGATTAAATTTTTTGCTATAAGATTAGGAGTGTAGTTTAGCTCCTCTGCAACTTTAAGAATTTTCGCTTTGGTTTCCTTGGAAATATCCGGATGATTACGAAGTGCCTTGGAAACTGTTATTCTTGTAACATTAAGTTTTTTTGCTATTTCAGATTGTGTAATATGGCTCATAATTTTACTTACTCGAGAACTTACTCGAGAACTTAGATGTATAATTAACATTATTTTTTCATTATTCCAATAAAATTTTTAAACTTGGAATATAATTTTTATTCAAAAATTTCTCACAAACCGTAGAATTTTCATCTGTTCTTACGATTTTATTCAAAAATAATTAAGCCATAATTAAACAATTAAGTTCATTTAATCGTAAAAATTTATATTATTGCTTAAATAATTTGTTATTGGAAATTTATAATGAACAATATTGACCTTGATAAAAAAGAAACATTGCAAGGTATACCACTTTTCTCCGAGCTTTCAATTGATCAGCTTAGAAAGTTTTCATCGATTTGCCAAGTTGTAAAATATAATAAAGGCGAAAATTTATTTAGAGACGGAGACAGTTACCGTGGTTTCTATATTTTACTGCGCGGAGGAATTAAAGTTTTTAGAATAAACAAAGACGGAAAAGAAACAATAATCCATCTTATAAGACCAATAAATACTTTTGGCGATATTCCATTATTTGAAGGAAA
This sequence comes from Ignavibacteriota bacterium, assembly GCA_016713565.1. NCBI lineage: Bacteria > Pseudomonadati > Ignavibacteriota > Ignavibacteriota bacterium. Next base: position 758,431 of record JADJOX010000008.1, on the reverse strand, counting down.
AGATTATCCGGTAAGCGCCGAAGCATTAAACGAAAGTGTTACTTTATTTGTGCCCAAAGATAAATTTATTTTACTGATTAAAGAACATCATGAAATTTCTTTAAAGATGCTTGCTGGATTTGCAAAAAGGATGAAATCACTTGTTAAACAAATTGAAGATCTTTCTACAAAAGAAGTTATAAACAGACTTGCACAATATTTCTTAAATGAAGTAAAGAAAAATGGTACAGAAAATTTACCCGAACCATTTTTTAGATTATCCGTGCCAAAATCAGTAATTGCCACTTACATTGGAACAATTACGGAAACTTTTTCAAGAACGTTAAACAAACTTCAAACAGAAAATATTATTAGGGTAAGCGGTAAAAATATTTTTCTGACAAATCCCATCAAAATAAAAGTACTTGCCGGAGAATAACTATTAAAATGTAATAAGTTGACTTAAGTCAATAAATCCGATCACTTCTCTTTTTATCTTACTGTCGCAATTCAAAAATATAAGGAATAAAAAATGTTAAAAGAGCTTGATATACGACCAATACAACCACGAGAAAAACACCCTACAATTTTTCAAACATTTGACGAATTAACGGCGGGCGAATCTTTTCAATTGATAAACGATCATGATCCAATGCCGCTTTATTATCAATTCCAGAATGAAAGACCTTCACAATTCGGCTGGGAATATGTCGAAAAAGGTCCGGAAGTCTGGCGGGTAAATATTTCTAAAATTTAATTGATTGCCTAAATTTTAAGTTTTCAGTTTTACCATCAGGTAACAATTTGATGAACATCGCGTTTGCGGTAAAAAGTAAAATCAAAAAAAATAATCAACTGATGAAAATTAATTTTATCGGTGAACAAATGAATGATTCTATAATAACAAAAGATATGAAAGTTTCTAAAACGCTGAACCTTTATCCTCAAACTTTAGAAGTTTTTATCAGCGCAAGTCCACATTTCTCCAAATTGAAAAATCCTATTCTTAGAAAAGCATTGGCAGGGAGAGTAACAATTGAACAAGCTGCAAAAATCGGGAATGTGGACTTAAATAAATTTTTATATGAGCTTAATAAAAGCATTAACAAATTGCAGGAAAATTCCAAAGTGACAATTAATGAATCTTCACAAATTGAAAGTAAAAAAGACGAAAAGCCAGAGTTTTTAAATGATTTAAGCAGTCTAAAAATTAAAGAGCTTGATGTTAGACCAATAATAAATGAGGGCAAAGATCCACTATCTGCAATTATGAGTTTTGCAAAAACCATTAATGATGATGAAACATTTTTGCTTATAAATTCATTTGAACCGATTCCACTATATACTGTTCTTGGTAAAAAAGGCTTTAATCACTTCACGGAAAATTTAGCCGATGTATACAAAGTTTACTTTTATAAAACTAATAAAGCAGAATTCTCCGATGCTGATAAAAATAATAATGAGGAAACTTTTAGTATAAATTTGAATGATTATAAAAATGTAATTGAAATTGATGTAAGGGAATTGCCTCCGCCTGAACCAATGATGAAAGTATTTGAAAATCTTAATCAAATTGATGAAAATACTCTTCTTCTGGTTCATCATCATCGTGAGCCTTTAATGCTTTATCCAAAACTTTCAGAAAGAGGATTCAAAGCACAGTCTAATAAAATTAATGATAATTACTACAAAGTCTTTATTGTAAAGAGTAAATAAATAATGAGTTCCAATTCTATAGCTTCTGCATATTCTCCGCCATTTAGGATTGTGATTAAATATCTGTCGACTTCTGTTATATCATTTTTCCTACTGACGCTTTTACAGCTTTTGGAATTCAATTCAATTGGAGGACATCATTTTCAGCCAAAAATTCTTGCACTCACGCACATTGCTACACTTGGCTGGATAACAATGGTAATTTTCGGCGCACTGTTTCAGCTTGTTCCGGTGGTATTGGAGGTTAAACTTTACAGTGAACGTCTCGCGGAAATTCAATATTGGATATTTTTAATAGGTGTAATCGGATTAGTTTACGGCTTTTGGAATTTCAACCCGGAAAGTTTCATATTCCCTTCCGCAATAATCTTAAATGCCGCAATGCTATTGTTTTCCTTTAATTTAATAATGACTTTTAGACGAGTCAAGTTGTGGAATATAGCGGGATATTATTTAGCAGCGGCAATATTTTATTTAGTAGTAACCGCGATAGCCGGTTTACTGTTAAGTATAAATTTGGTTAAACCATATATTAAAATTGATCATTTTCAATATTTAAATCTTCACGCACATTTAGCTTTTATCGGTTGGGTTTCATTTATTGTAATGGGAGTTTCATTTAAACTTATTCCAATGTTTACACTTTCTCATGAATATTCTCTTAAGCCGGCATTTGCGTCTTTTATATTGCTAAATTTCGGCTTACTTGGAATTTCTACGGTTATGCATTACCAAGATACAACAATATTTTTTTATGTTTTTGTAATTTCAATCGGCACTGGAATTTTCGTTTATCTTTTTCAAATGTATTCAATATTTAAAAAACGCGTTAGGAGAAAACTCGATATCGGATTAAAATTTTCAGTAATTGCGTTTGTATTTCTTGGAATTTGTGTAATTCTCGGATTTATTATTGCATTGATAAATCCATCCGGAATTAAAAATTTTAGTTTGATTTACGGATACTTAATAATATTTGGTTATTTATCAATGTTAATAATTGGACAACTTCATAAAATACTTCCGTTTTTACGTTGGTATCATAAATACAGCAGTTTAGCCGGTAAAGAAAGCGTACCGATGCTTAAAGATATGTACAGTGAAAAGATTGGATACGCGATATTTTATTTAATGATAACCGGAATAATTTTTTTGTCTTTTTCATTTGGTTTAAATTTTCAAATTGGGGTAATAATTTCATTTCTACTTTTTTTTATTGCTTCAATTCTTTTATTATATAATATGATGTTGGTATTAAAAAGATAGGAAGTGAATATGCTATCGGAAGAACAAATTCGAACTGCTTTAACAAAAGTAATTGATCCCGAAATAGGATTTAACATTGTTGATATGGGATTAGTTTATAAAATAGACATACATGAAAATAACATAATAATTACAATGACGCTCACTACACCGGGATGCCCGATGCACAACAGCATTACTGATTGGGCTGAAAAAGAAATAAAAAATCTCGATCCGTTATTGGATGTAAAAATCAATTTAGTTTGGCAGCCGCCTTGGACGCCGAATATGATGAACAGCAATCTGAGGAAATCATTAGGATATTAATATGTTTACAACTGTAAGATATTTTGTAAAAACTAGTATTACATTTTTAGCACTTGGTATTTTAACAGGACTGTATATGTCAATTTCTAAAAATATTTTCGAAATTGGTTACGGTTCTGAAATGTTATCCGCGCATACCCACGTAATTTTAGTTGGATCGGTAATGATGATGATAATGGGAGTCGCATTGTGGTTTTTTCCCCGAGCGGAAAAAACAGATAAAAAGTATAACCCGGATTTAATTTTAGTTGTTTATTGGTTAATGACAATTTCCACAGCGCTTAGATATTTTTCGCAAGTCGCTCTTTCATTTTATTTTGAACGATGGCTTAGTATAGTTATTACTATTACATCTTTTCTTCAAGTTGCTGCAATGCTTATTTTCTTTTACTCAATCTGGGGAAGAATTAGACCTGTTGGCAGTCAGCAAAGAGAAGCGAAAGGGGAAAAATTCTAATGATGAAAATAACCGAAAATTGCATCAATTGTTCGGCTTGTATGACCGAATGTCCGAGAGATGCGGTTTTTGAATCAGGAGAATATTATATTTATAATAATGTTGAAATGAAGCCTTTGTCTTATGATCATTTTTTTATTTCTACCGAGATATGTGACGGATGCGCAATGCTAAACAGAAAAAAATGTGTCGATGTATGTCCGATGGATACGATTAAAGAAATTTAATTCTATATTTCACTAAAATTCTTCTAAGCAAGTTATTTAAGCGTATTTTACATTTTTATTTGATCATTATAAAAATAAATCACTCACTGCATCCTCTTAAATCAATATCCCATAATCCGGCAACTTTATCACCTCTTGTTAAAATATATTTATTATAAAGATTTACTGTTGGATCACAATGCGAGGTAATAAGTTCAACAATCTCACCAATTTTCAGCAGCGTTGATTCTTCAATTGCAGTTAATTTACCATATTCATCACCGAACCAATCATAAATCAAATTACTATTACGCGGAAAAATAATTTTGGGAATTCCGCCGTCTTTATAAATTGATTTTAATCCCGCGTCAATAGTACCAATTTTTTCTTGGTTTGAACTGACAACCGTTGAAAGTACCGTAAGTGAAGGTTTAAATAATATATTGCTTTCAGAAAATTGTGATTCAATTCCTAAATATTCCATATCCATAAATATATACGATCCAGCTTGCAATTCGGTAATTTCGGGTATTGCAATATCAATATCAAACGTACCTGTGCCGGATGTGCTGAAAATTTTGCACGTAGGTATTTCTGTTTTCAATTTGCTGAATATTTCCGCAATCTTTGATAGACTATTAATTGATAATTTTTTCCGTTCTGCATAGGATTGAATATGCTGCAAATTTCCCGCATAAGCTTGAATTCCACACAAAATTAAATTTGAGCATTTGTTTATCAATTCAGCTAATTTTATTGTATCTTTTGCGTCAACGCCGGTTCTATTTAGACCAATGTTAATATCAATAAGCACGTTCAATTTTAAATCATTTTTTTTCTCAGCCAATAATTCATTCAAATGAAGTATATTTTCTTGATTATCAACCACGATAATAATTGAAGCATCTTTTTGAAGTAATTTGATCAGCCGTTCAATTTTATTTTTTGTAACTACCGGTCCGGTTATTAAAATATTTCTTAATCCGGCGTTAGCTAATTTTTCAGCTTCAGATATTTTTGCGACACAAATTCCTTTGGCTCCCATTTCAATTTGCTTTTTTGCCAAAGCGGAACATTTGTGTGTCTTTGCGTGCGGACGAAGAGATTTTCCATTTGCGTTAAGATATGAAATCATTTTTTCAATATTCTGTTCCAATATTTCCAGATCCAAAAGCAAACAAGGCGTATCTAATTCGTATTTGTTTGTATTATTATAATTTTCCATAGTTAATCGTTTTCATAAATTTTTATTTAAGCTAATTTATTTAAAATAAGCTAATCGTAATTCTGTGCCTCTTCATCAATAAACAGATAAGAATTTTTATGCACCTTAATTATTGAGGCAGGGAAATTGTTCGTAATTTTTGATTCTAATATTATTTTTACAATTTTTGATTTTTGTTTACCGCTTAACTGAAGTATTACAATTGATGAATCCATAATGTTCTTGATTCCCAATGTAATTCCTAGACTAAGTTCCACATGTTGCGTAAAATACTTTTGTCCTATTTTTTTTGTAACCTCGTCCAAATCCACAACGTGAGAATAATTATCCAATGAAGTTCCTGGTTCATTTAATCCTACATGACCATTCATGCCAACACCAAGCAGCATCAAGTCAATGCCATTATTTTCTTTAATAAATGTTTCTGTTTTTTCACATTCATAATTCAGATTATTAGCTTCGCCGTTAAAGAAGCATAAATTATTTTTATGAATTCCTGCTTTATCAAAAAATCGCATCCTCAAAAAATTATAGCAATTTTCATATTCCATATTTCCAAGATTTACCCATTCGTCCAAACCAACAAATTTACATTTACTGAAATCGAATAATCCTTTATCTCGCAATTTTATTAGTTCATCAAATGTGCCAATAGAAGTTTCGCCCGCCGGAAAACATAATAATGAATTTGGTTTTTCAATAATTCTTTCCGCAATAAATTTCGCCGTTTGTTTTGACAGTTCGTTGTAGTCTTTAAAAACTATTTTTTCCAAAAGACAAATTCCTTTAATATTTAGACTCAACTAACATTTAAATTTAGTTAGCATAATAAGCTAGTGTAGATAAAATATAAACTCCAGCTCCATATCCAATCATTGGAATCGCGCCAATATATTCTTCACCGTTATCTCTAACACAATTACACCAAACGTCAATTTCTCTGAATTCATCTTTCATTTTTTCCAATTGAATTTTATTGCTGATCATTTCAGGAATTGTGTTATTGTTCGCGTTAGCTTGTTCGGTAATATAATTAAGTATATTTCCGGATTCTTCTTTTTTACCAAAGTTCAAATCAGCCAGCGCAATTCTAAGATCAATAAAAACCCATTCTTGATTTTCGTAAGGATCATAACTGTTCAGTCTGATATAACCTGGTCTGCTTCCGCTTATTCTTAAATATTTATCATATTCATTCATATGACTAAGAAATAATTCTTTGTCGTCAATCAATCCATTTGCGAATATTTCATAAACGCCGGCATCATAATACTCATGGTCATTCTTACTAACATCGCTTAAATTTCCTTTGATGTATGTATTCTCGCAGAGCATATTCCGCATTATTCCGCTTTTCAATTTTAGATATGCGTCGCTGTATTTCCTCGAATTCAAATTATATTTTAACTGAAGTTTCGCAAATTCTTTTAAACCTAACGCGCATACTCCGGAAGTAAAAGTGTACTGTTTTGTTAACTGCAAATAATGTTCCCAAGGTCCTGAATCTTCTCTTATAAGAGAATTAATATCAATTAAATTCACAATAACATCCGCGATTTTTTCAGTAACCAAATCATTATATTTTTTATAAAATATTGAATCATCGCTTTCTTTTACATAGTCGCAAAACGCGATTAAAAATAACCCGAAATTGTCAAATTCAATATTAGGTCCAAAGACATATGTACTTTCTTCTTTTCCGTTTCCAAAATATCTGCAAACGGAAATTTTATAGTCATTGCCAACGCCGTAATCTTTTCCATTATAAATATAGTGCTTAAAGTATCCGGCGTCCGCGTTCAGCATAAACTCCAAACCTCTCTTTGCCTCATCATATAAACCTAAATGCGATAGCGCCTGAATTGCATAACTTCCGTCTCGAACCCAAGACACATGCCACAAACCGGGTCGCAATGATGCCAATATTTGTCCTCTTGATAATGGAAATACTTCATTTTGCGCAACTTGACTCATCTTTAAAAACGCGATTGACTGCTCAATTACATTTTTCACATTTGCTGAAATATTATTGGGAATTAATGCTTTAGAAAAATATTTTTCAAATAATTTATTTCTTCATCGATCAAAGAATTTTTTGAGTTACGAAGTCTTTCAATTTCATTAATTATTATTTTTCTATCATTGTGGAAACAATCCACCAGTGAAAACATAAAATATTTCACAAAGTTTTTATTTCCATTATCACATAAAACATTACCGCTTAAAAGAGTGCCGGAAGTTCTAACGGAAAGATCAGAATGGGAATTGGTAAGTAGATTTATACCGGATAATAATTTACCCTCACCGCTTTCATATTCAAGGGAAATATTATTAATAATTTCTTTATCACCCTTTATTGCTATATAAAAGATTTTATAACAGTTTACAAATGAAGCAAAATAATAAACCGAAAATCCTTTATATTCCGCGCAAATGACGTGAGTATTTTCAGTATATTCTGTTGTTAACGGATGTTGATCGGTATTTAATTTAATATTTCCTATAAAAGGTTTTACAAATAATGATGAATCATAATTTTCAAAAATATGCGGAAATACATATTCAACCGTTTCTTTTTTTGAATTATAAACAGCGGTTATCAATCCGTTCGAGGTCGTTAATTTAAAGTATGATTGTTTAATATTCTGGGTGACAACATTATTATTGAAGCAAACAATTAAAACAAAAATAAATATTATTTTATTTCTCAATTAATTCCCATTGATTTAATTCAATAATTCGAATCTATCTTTTAATCTAATATCTCTTGAAGAAGCGCCGATCATTAAGTCAAAATCACCGGGCTCTGAAATCCATTCCAGTTCTGTATTAAAAAATGACAACTTGTTTTTATCTAAAATGAATTTTATGTTTTTGGTTTCTCCGGCATTCAAATTAACTTTTATAAAATCTTTCAATTCTATTATTGGTCTTGCGATAGAGCTTACTTCGTCTTTAATATAAAGCTGAACAATTTCTTCGCCGGGATATTTTCCGGAATTTGTTATATCAATCGAAACGACGATAGAATCATTTTGCTGCATTTCATGACTGCTTAAATTTAGATTATCATATTTAAATTCTGAATAGCTCAATCCAAAACCAAATTCATATTTAGGATAAATTGAAAGATCAATATACGCGCTTCTATAAAACCGATCTTTATCGTTTAGTGCGGGTCTACCCGTATTGTAATGATTATAATAAATTGGAATTTGACCAACGCTTAACGGGAATGTCATTGTTAATTTTGCGGAAGGGTTATAATCACCAAACAGGACATCCGCAATTGCGTTTCCGGCTTCACTTCCAAGCCACCACGTATATAAGATTGCGTCGGCATTATCAGCAATATAATTAAAAACCAAAGGTCTTCCGGCATTTATTAATACAATAATCGGTTTACCTGATTTCTGCAATTCTTTGAAAAGTTCTTCTTGAACTCCTGGAATAGTAATGTCGCTTCTGCTTTTTGCTTCACCTGATAAATCTCGTTTTTCACCAATACTTAAAATTATTACATCTGCTTTACGAGCAGTTTCGAGTGCTTCTGCAAAACCATTTTTACTTGTTCCAATAACTTCACAGCCTTTTGCGTATAACAATTTTGTATTCGGAGTAATTTTATTTTCTAATCCTTCCCACTGCGAAACAATGAAATTTGAATCAACTCCTTGAACTTCTACATCCCAAAATCCTTTATTTTGTTTAACCTCTTTTACCAATGGACCAATAAACGCGATTGTTTTTACATTTTTGGATAATGGCAAAGTATTTTTAGTATTCTTTAATAAAACAATACTTTTTCTGGCAACATCTCTCGCTACTTCAGTATGTTCGGGATTTTCAAGCGCTTTTTTCTGCCTTTCCAAATCACAATATTTAAATGGGTCATCAAACAAACCCAACTCAAATTTTTTGGTTAAAATTCTTTTTACGGAATTATCAATATCGATAATTGAAACTTTACCATCTTCTACTAATTTTTGAAGATTATTTATATAACATCTGCTTTCCATATCCATATCGCAGCCAGCGTTAAAAGCCGATAACGCTGCTTCATAATCATTCTTAACCGTACCATGGTTTATCATTTCACCAACTGAGCCCCAGTCACTTACCACAAAGCCGTTAAACTGCCATTTGTTTTTCAAAATATCCGTAAGCAAATGTCTGTTGCCTGTTGAAGGAATTCCATTAATGTCATTAAATGATGTCATGAATGTTCCAATACCGGCATCTACGCATGCTTTAAAAGAAGGCAGATAAATTTCCCAAAGCTGCTTTTCACTCATATCAACAGAATTATAATCTCTACCGCCAACCGCCGCGCTGTAAGCGGCAAAATGTTTTGCGCATGCCATTACGGAATTTGTGTTTCCTAATTTATCTTTTTGAAAACCTTTAACCTTTGCGTAAGCAATTTTGGAAGCAAGATAGGTGTCTTCGCCGGCACCTTCCATTACCCTTCCCCAGCGCGGATCACGGGCAATATCAACCATAGGCGCAAATGTCCAATGAATTCCTCCGGAGCTTGCTTCAGTTGCGGCGACACTTGCCGCCTTTTCTATTGCGGCTAAATCCCAGCTGCAAGATTCCGCTAGTGGAATAGGAAATGTTGTTTTGTAACCGTGCACAACATCCTGTCCGAAAAGTAATGGAATTTTCAATCTGGATTTCAATGCGGTTTTCTGCCAAGCTTTTGTTCTTTCAACTCCCATGCAATTTAGTATTGAACCTACTTGCCCGTTCTCAACCTGAAAAACTTTATTATTGTCGGAGGTTTCCGGACCTGTCGCAACAAGATCATCATTATATTGATTTAATTGACCAATTTTTTCTTCCAATGTCATAAGACTCAATACAGAATCCACTTTTTGACTGATACTTTTTGTAACATTAAAATCATTTTGCGAATAATTAATTATCAATGGAAATAACATAATTATTATCTGCAGCGGTAAATATTTTATTCTCATATTTGTACTTTTAATTTTTAATGAAATATTTTACAATTTATTTTTTTTTATAAACGTTCGGTTTAATTTTTATTTTCAATTTTCTTATAACTAATTAGTAATGATCCAGGCGCAATAGGAATTTTAATTTCAAATCCATTCATTAATTCTTTACCTGAATAATTTACAATTATTCCGTAATCCTCATATAATATTTCATACTGCGAATTTTCTTCCAAACCTTTCAAATTTATTCTAATTGATTCATCATTGCTTTTATCTCTGCGAAAAGCTACAATAATTCCATCTCCTTGCTCTGGTCTATTTAATTGATACGATAACCAAACATTATCATCAGCGTAATGTTTAATCGCCATTGTTAAAGGATAGTAATCACCATAATAATAAGGTCGTAATTTTTTATATTCTTTAATGCGTTTTTGAATATCATAAATTGACTCGCTATTTTTTCCCGTAATTTCCCAATTTGTAACTGCTGTAGCTCCTAGTCCGCTCCTAAATGTGTATGGATCGGTTTTGTATATCGCCGTGCCGTGAAGGGGAAGATAAAAATTAAGTCCATAAGTATGACATTGATAACCGTTTGGTTCTCCATATTGATAATCGGTTCTCCAAAATGGAGAACTGCGTGAAATTGTTTCCAGATCTAATCTTCTGCCGCCTGAAGCACAATTATCTATAATTAAGTTTGGAAAACGAACCAACAGACTGTCCCAATAATCATACAATCCTTCAATATGTTTTGCTTCAGAAATTCCTACACGGTCTGGCGAATCATTATTTTTCCAAAAGGTTAAAGGATCGAAGTTAAAATCTTGTCTGTAATAATCTATGCCTTGTTTTTTAATAAAATCCGAAATATAGTCAGTAAGCCAAATGCGGGCTTCTTTATCGCCAAGATTAAATAAATAATCATCCGAGCCTGGTTTAGTTAATAACCAATTTAAATGTTTATTGTATAATTCTGTTCCTTTACGAACTCTTTCCGGCTCAAACCATAGCATAAACTTTGCGCCGACCGAATGCACAACATCCGAAATTGATTTTAAGCCATTTGGAAACCGTTCTTCATCAACAGTCCAATTGCCCACATTCTGATCCCACCTTCCATTTTCATGATCAATTCCGCAGCCTTTGTACCAGCCGGCATCAAGCCAAAATACTTCCGGAACAATATTGAACTGATTATATCTTTTTACCAGTGCAATTGCCATATCTTCGGTCAGGCATTCATACTCACCGCATGGTTTTGGATCCCCGTAATCAAAGCTGCCGGATAATGGAAGTTCTGCCATTTTACCATTTATTTTTCTTGTGTGATGAGCGAGCACAAATCGCCTAAATTGATTATGTCCGGTCATTCTGTCTTTTCCTTCCCAAAAAAGCAAACAAATTTTCGGCGTTCTGATATCTTCATTTGGGTATAAAGTTAAATGCACATTCTCCATACCGGAATTTAATGAAAACGACTTTGCGTCTTTTTGTACAATATTTGCGAACCATTTACCGGACCAGCCGATAGCGGCAACTATTCCTTGATTGGCGGGCGTTTCAATATTGAAAAAAGGAAACGCGGTTTCATCAGAAGATCTTCCGCGCGACGGTGTTAAATATATATTCTTCCCTATTTGCATTGTTTCATCAAATGGCTGAAAATCATTTTTACCTGCGTTGCTTCCAATCGAATGATACAGAATAAATTTCCCTTCGGCACTAAACTCGAAGTTATTGTTTATTACGTTAACATTTTCAATTATGGGTGTGTTTTTTGTTGAAGTATTAATAAATCTTATAAAATATTCGGCTGAGTTAAAATCATTATAACTTGTTACGAAGCATTTAACCGTCAGTCCACTGCTTTTATCTGAATAAGTATAACGATATTGATTTACATTGGGATATTTTGATTTTAGCGACTCATACTTATAATCCCAATTTAGAATAAATGAATCGGATATTTTTCCATCATAAATAAATGAAAAAGGCGGAATATTTCCCTTTTGAAATTTTTCCTTTATCCATTGATTTGCCGTTATTACATTTGATGAATTTTTACAGTATAGAAATGAATTGAATATAAAATAAAATGTTAAAATCCACAAACAGCTGATCTTAATAGATTTGACCATTTTAATTCTCCGAAGAAAATTTATTGAGGTTATGAACTTGATGCCGAGAATTATTTTTTTTATTCTAATCAAAAAATATATTTTTTCTTAATTATAAATTAGAATTTTATTGCTAAATATTTTTTATTAATTAGAATATTTTTTTAATCATGGATGCGTTAAGGATAAAGTTATCTTGTAAAGACATTTTTTGGCAATATCTAAATGTATTTTCTTATTTTCTCGGAAACTCTTTTAAAGTTTTTTCAATTGTTTATTGCGGCTGAAGGATAAAAAATATACTTCTTAATGATAAGTAAAGTTAAAGAAAATCCAATAATTAATGATAACACTATGAATATTAGGATATTTAAATTCCCGACAATTTTTCCGGCTAAAACAAAATCAGAATGATTGAAAAAATACCCAATGTAATTATCCAATAAATCGTAATTGGATCTTAAAACAAAGAATAAAAAAGTTAATCCAAATAAAAAGGAATTTTTTACTTTAAATTTATTTTTATAAACTACAATGAAACCAATTATCAAAAAGAAAAAGTCAATTAAATACGGCATAATTAAAACAATGAAAGATTCGATATTTTCTCCGTAGCCTTCTTTAATATCAACAAATGCAAATCCAAAACTGCCTTCCCAAAATCGTGTAAATAATTGATAATCATTAATTTCCAAACCGACAATTTTACATCCGATAACATGACCTAATTCATGAATCGGCGCATAAGTTATATACCAAATCAAAGGCAGAACAATTGCATTAAAAATTATTTCCTTTGTCGACCATTTACTTTTTGTATATAAAATTAATAAAGGTAAAATAATGAGAATAGTTATTTCTAAAATCCTATGGAATGGATTCAATTTTTATTTTCCACGAAAATTTATATTTCAAAATTATTAATTATCGGTAATATATTCACTTAAAATTTTTTTGCTTTTATTCAGCAATTAAAATTTGTTTTAGTAGATGGCTTAATAATATTGTTAGGCAGTACATGGTAGGCACTACTTGTTAGTAAACATTTAATTATAAGTTTCTTAATTTATTCATCTTACTAATATTTTTTTGATAATATTGTTTTCGATATTATCAATATAAATGAGTTAATTTATTAAAATATTTTTTACTCGTTGTTTACTTTTTCTTTTTTAAGAAATAATAAAATAATCAAATAAATCCTCCGCAAATTACACTATTCAAAAAGATAAATAATGTTTGAGCCCATTGATTTTCAAAGCTGATATTTTGGAATAAAATATTCGACGGAAACAAAAACATTTTCATGATATCTGACCAGATTAACTCGCTGTTTGTGCTTGGTTCTTTGAAAATTGTCATTCCGTTGATTATTGATATTATGGATAATATAAAATGAATAATGCTAAAAACTATGATAAAAACTGTTACTTTTTTGAGCATTTGAATAATTTCCGTTTTTAATTAAACCAATTCTATAAAACATTAGTTTGAATAGAGGTTAAATAATTTTTAATCATAGAAAAAGCATACTTGTCTTTTTATTCAAAGCATTGGACAATTTACCAAGTTTAATTTTACTGGTAAAAATTTTTAAATTCATCGGCGAGTGGTTTATTCATATTTGATGGATAAACTTCATTTATTAATTTAGATATATCGCTTTCCTTAATTTTCCATTCGCCATTTATATTATAATCTTTCCACATCTTTGCAATAATAATTTGATTGTATAATATTCTATTATCGCTTTTTATTCTTACTGCTTTGTAATAATCTTCAATTGATGAGTCATAATCTTTCATTATAAATTTTATATTCCCTCTTCCATAATACAATTCATAAATATCCTTTTCATCATCCTCAATTAATTTTGTAATTAAAAAAAGAGCGCTGTCGTTTTTTCCATTGCTTGAATATAAAGAAGCCAATTGTTTTGCCGCCATTTTCGATTCAGGATTATTCTTATATTCGGTTTTTAGCAATTGAATAGCATCGTTAATTTTTGTTTTATCGTTTTTTGATTCTTTTAACAATCGTCCATATTCACTTAAGTAATTTTTTTTACAATCTGAACAGCTGCTTATCAATAAAATTGAAAGAAATATAATGAATACTTTAACCATAATATTATCTCCTTTTTCCAAATTATTTAACAATTTTATACACGTACCTATTTTTGGCGTAAAACATGGAATATTATCGACAAATTTTACGTACATAATAATGTGAACCATAAATATTAAAATATAATATTTATCATAATTTTATATTAAAATTATCATATCAATTCTGTTTTCTGGAATTCTATGATATATTTCAGTTCGGATATACTCACAAAAATATTTATTAAATATTTTTTAAGGTCATTGCTGATTTACATTTACATTTTTAATTACATATAATTTGATTGATTTATAATTTTATTTACAATATGCATTGAAATAATCCGGTAGCTTGGTAAAAATAAATTTGTTTAAATAAAATGTTGTATTCAAAATTAATTTAATGTCTTTGTAAGATAATTTACTTTTTATCAAAACTTTTCGTTGCGATCTTAATAATTCTTTTCGGTTCCTTAGGACAAAAGTTATGAGCGGTATTACAAATGGAATTACCAATTGATTTGTAATTGAAAATTCAGAATTGACTGGAACTGTAATTAATTTCTTCATTCTTATTATAACTTTTATAATCGCGCTTTTGCAATTAAAAATAGAGACCAATATTTTAACAAATATTCTTCTCATTCTGATTGCTTCGCTGAGTTTAGCCTTGGCAATTTTCTTCGGCTTGGGTTCTAAAGAAATTATTAAGAATATTTTAGCGGGTGTTTATCTTAATAAAACACTTCAAGAAGGCGAATCAATTAAAATTCAAAACACCGAAGGTAAGATCTTGCAAATTAGAACAATTTTGACAAATATTGAAACTACTAAACATACCCTTGCAAATTCATTAATTTATCTTAATTGTTTTATTTAGTTAAAATGTAATGGTTCTTTTATTTATACAAATATAAATTTTGTGTCATATTTTTACACTTCTTCATAAGAATAATTATGAATAATGGGATTAGATTTGTCTTCAAATTTATAATTATTCGCAAATTCATTTTCATTAGGCTTAAGATGAAATTCGCTAACCAAAAGAGAAAGTGTTTTTGTCAATAAATTTAAACTTTCCGCCGCAGCCGTAATTTCATTCAAATTATCGTGAGATTCAATCGCGACGTTTTTAATCATTTCAACATTTTCTCTCACCAATTCGCTTACCTGACTCTGTTCTTTGCTTTCCTTGGCAACTTGAGAAATAATACTTACAACATTTTCCGTACTGTTTATTATTCGTTTAAGTGAGTTTTCCGCTTGGTCTGAAAGTGATTTACTGTTTTCGGCTTCAATTTTACCAAGTTCAATTGCCTCAACCGCTGATTTTGTTTCGGATTGTATCTGTGTTACAATTTGGGAAATTTCCTTTGTCGCACTGGTTGTTTTTTCAGCTAGTTTTTTTACTTCATCCGCAACAACCGCAAAACCACGCCCGTGTTCTCCGGCTCTTGCAGCTTCAATTGCGGCATTTAATGCTAAAAGATTTGTCTGATTCGCAATATCGTTTATAACTTGAACAATTGATCCGATTTTTTCACTTGTTTTTCCAAGATTTACAACCTTATCAGAACTTGACTTTACAATTTCCGAAATTACATCCATTCCTTTTATAGTAAGTTTTACAATTTTTTCTCCTTCTTGTGCAATAGTGCCAGAACTTTGTGAAACTTCCATGGCATGAAATGAATTCTGATGCATTGTATTTACCTTCGAGGTCATTTCATCAATAATGTTTGATACTTCGGTTGTTTGAATAGTTTGACCCTTTGCGTCATTTGCAATTTTTTCTGTCGCCGCTAAAATTTGATTTGACGCGCTTGCTGTTGAATGTACTGCTTCGGTTATACTTAAAATTAAATTTCTAATTTTAACAACGGTTGAATTAAAACTACTGTATAATTTACTAATATGATCATCATTTTTAATTTTCAAAGAAACGGTTAAATCTCCATTTGCAAATTTTTCCATTTCTTCCATTATCGATTCAACGCTTTTCTTTAGATAATTTTCTTTCGATTCAATTTCACAAACAGCATCAATAACCTTTTGCTCAACACTGTCTTTTTCATTTTCAAGTTTGTGACGGCTTTCGCTCAAGTTGTCCATCATTTTAATAATTGCGTCTGAAAGAATTTTAATCTCATCATTTGAATTCACTTCCCACCTTAGATCAATATTGCCTTCAGAAATTAATTTTGCTTTTTCAACAAGAAAATAAATCGGATTTGTAATTTTTTTTATTAAGAACGCTGTAAGCATAATAAAAAACAACAAAACAATTGTACCTATCATAATATTTCGGATTATGGTTTTGGCAAGTTTTGCATTAATTTCATCAATCGGAATATCGGCGCCAATCAAATAAATTTTATTACCTGATGTTTTATATGGGACAATTATTGATCTGAATGTTCCCCACTGGTCGGATGCTTCTTGAAAAAATGATTTCTGTTCTGCAAACGCGGTATATAATTCGGGACTAGCATCAGAATAGGAATCATTAAATTTGCTGAATGAGTCATCATTTAACTCTTCTTCAGTTGCGCTGCTTAAAGTAAAATGAATCGTGTCATTTATCAAAATCATGGAATACAAATATTGTGTCCCAATACTTTTTGATATTGAAGTCAGTTTAACTACGTTTTCAAGATCTTCTTTCTCAGTTGGTGTTTTACCTCTAAATATTTTCTCATGATAGCTGTACCCAAACATTTCATTTGTAATATGCGCACCAGCGGTAAGTTTTTCATCAATAGTTTTTAAATAACTGTTCTTTTCACTTTGGTAAGTAATAATTGAATAGATAAATATTAATGAAACACCAAACAATGTTATTAAAACAATTATTTTGTGCTTGATTAATAATTTTTTGGTGTTTAAAATCGGGGGAAATTTTAACATTAAAATTACTCAAATAAATTTTAGGATATATTTTATAGTTTGCTTACTTTTTTCATAAATGCGTAATGGCTAATTTAATAACACTGATAATCGGATTATAAAATGCTAAGTTTAATTTTTAAGCAAAACTGACATTTCTTATCTAATATTAATTAAATTTAATAATTATTAATACAATATTGTTTATTCTATTTCGTAAGTTTTATCGATATAAAATTGAAGAAAATGAAAAATTGGATATTATATACTTTTATAATTGGATTTTCCGCTTATTGGGCTTCAAATCTTTTATTATGGTTTCCTTGGAGTTACAGTTCAATATTAGGAATTACGTTAATGCTTACAATTTCCCCGTTGTTATGGACTTACGCAACTTTCTTAACTCTAAGAACTTATCCAAATTCAAAATTATATAAAGGAGCATTTATTGTTTCAATAATATTTCTTTTATCTGCAGTTATAATGGATTATATATTTTTCGGGATTATTAGAAATACGATGGAAGATTTATACCAGCCAACTACATTTTATGGATATGGTTTTTTATTAGCTTTACCTTTTATTTTGATTACGGCATTTAGAAATAAATTTCAGGATATTAAAAGAAACTTAATTAAATCTGATTTCAGTAAATCAATACTTATTGGATTTTTTTGTTTTTGTGTTTTGGCGCTAATAATTATTCTTGGAATTAAAATTTAGTTAACTAAACTTATAATAATTTTAAAATGCATTTTCCCGATTATATATTTTATAATATTCAATAAATCATTTAACAATAAACACATATTCTTAATTCTTTTTTTCCTTAAAGAATTCACAATTTTTGATAATTCCTTATTTTTTTTAATTGGTATCATACTCATCGATTCATTTTTTTTATTAACACTTCAGATAATACCAGTATGCACAAATCTAAATCATTATTTACGCGCTTGTTTATTTGAATTGTTTTAAATTAAAGCCCTTCTTTTTACGAAGGGCTAACAAATATTCTAAATATTAAAATATTCTTTATTTCATGAATATCATTTTCTTTGTATCAAAATAATTTCCGGCTTGGATTTTATAAAAATAAATTCCACTGCTTAAATAATTCGCGTTAAAATCTACTTCATAATTACCGGGACTTTGTTTTTGATTCACTATTATCTGAACCTCCCTTCCAAGAATATCATAAACAATCAATTTTACATTTGGCGCTTCATTTTTAACGTTTGACGGAATACTGTATTTTATTTTAGTTATCGGATTAAACGGATTCGGGTAATTTTGATATAGAGTAATTTCATTTGGTATCTCCGTTTTTTCATTATCATCGACTCGTGTTTGTACGCTGCCTATTAGAAGAAATAAATTACTAGAAGTATAATCAGAAATTGCAATATCTACATTTCCATCATTATTGATATCCGATGCGTCAATTCCCCATATTTGTTCCGCTTGAGTTGATATCTGCTTAATTTCAGTTGAAGAATTATTATTCATAATAAATCTCAAAGGAGGAATGCCGAAATTAACGCTACCTAAAATTAAATCTAAATCATTGTCCTTATCAATATCTTTAAGTAAAATAGATGAAGTTCTTTCTTCAAGCACAGCAATTGTTGAATCTTTATAATTATCTTGACCATCATTTGTAAATAGTGCGACGTCTCGTTTCGGATTACCCGGATCGCCTTCATCAAAACTAACGAAAATATCATCACTGCCGTTTCCATCCCAATCACCAATTTCAATATCCGAAGCAATTTGTCCGGAATAAACAATTGTGCGCGAAAATAATTGGTTCCCGTCATTGGAATAAAAAGCAACTGTATTACTTGTATCTGCTGAAGCTACAATAATATCATTGTCGCCATCTGAATTTAAATCTTTTACGGAGACTGCCTTTGGTTTTTTCAAATTTGGATCAACAACTCTGCGGCTGAATGTTCCAGCGCCATTGTTCATATACCAATATACTTTATTATCACCGGAAGAACACAGAACAATATCCAAATCTCCATCAGAATCAATATCTGCAATTTTGCAGCCTAATGGCTGGTTGCCATTTGCCTCAATAGTATTTCGTACCCAAGTTATGCCAACTTTTTTATACCAATATAAAGAATTATCGTCGTGAGCTGTTGAAACAATATCTAAATTGTTATCACCATCAATATCGGCAAGTTCAATATTATACGGAAAACCGATGTTGTCATCAACTCGGTGCTCAATATAATTATCATTACCTTGATTTTCATAAAGTACAATTTCATTTTCACTAAAAGCTGAATTTATTGCTCCATCTCCCGCTGATACAACAATATCTAAATCGCCATCCTGATCAATATCTCCGATTTTTGGATCGCGCACGGCTAAAATTTCATTATATAAATAATGGCGATAAAGTTTTCCATCAATATTCTCAAACCAAGAGAGATCACCATCTACATTTCCATTTTCCGGAAAAACTAAATCAATATCTTCGTCGCCATCTAAATCACCGACAGATAATTGACTTCGTCCGTAATTATCCCAATTAAGTTCAAGATATTCTTTTCTAAATGACATTAAAGAATCTTGATAAAGAATTGATAAATATCTCCCGTTAATATGCTGGCGAATAATATCTTTGAGACCATTGCCATCAATATCTGAAATTAAAATATCTCCACCAATATCTACCCCGTCAGATTCAATAATAGACTGATCAAAGTTTTTTGAACCATCGAGAAAATATAAGCCTCCGGTTCCGGCACCGCTAAAGGTGAGAATATCTTTTAGTCCGTCGTTATTTAAATCGGTAACTTCAATGCATGAATTAGCGGATGAATGTAAATCACTCCAAGTATATAAAGTTTGAGAAGATGTAAAATTTGCATTACCGTCGTTGAACAAAATGACAAAACCGTCCAAAGCGTCTCCACCAATTATTATATCATAATCTCCATCATTATCAATATCATCTGTTTCAATTATGTCAACTTGAAAAACATTATCTGCAATTACTTGCTCGTTAAAATTTAGGAAACCGTCGTTAAGGTAAATATTAATCTTCGTAAGATAAAACCCGACTGCTATAACATCCATATTTCCGTCATTATTGAAATCAGCAACAACGGATTGGTCAATTCGTTCGCCGGCTTTAATTGTCCATTTTATAAAAGAATTATCAGCTTGTCTTTGAAACCAAACTACTTGACCGGCGTTTGCTAAAGTTCCAATGTCAGAAATCAAATAATCCTGATCTCCGTCGTTGTCAAAATCCGCTATATCTAAATCCATTGGAACAACTAAATCATGAAAAAGCGAATGACGTGGAAATTGTCCCGTACCATCATTTTCCAGCCATTCCACTGATGCCGGTTCCTGATCGCTGAAAGCCGGGCGGCGAGTTATAATAATATCCAAATCATTATCATTATCATAATCTTGAGTCGCGGAAGCAGTTGCAAAAATCCGTCCCTTATTAATTATTTTCGATTCATATTCTTGCGCATTTATTTGAATAGGAATAAAAAGTAATGAAGATATTATTAGATTAAACATTATTTGTATGAATGATTTCATAATTTTCTCCCAAAATATTTATTCATTTGTGTTTATCGCATTCAATTAATTATTGATATTAACTAAGGATTTTGCTTTAAGATAATTCTCTATTTTACTCAATCTGGCATCAAATTCTGAATTTTCAACCTTCATATTTTCAATTATTTTTTGCTGATCTTTAATTGCTTCAACCAATAAAGCTGTAATTGGAGCATACTGCATTGAATAGTATTCACCACTATCGTCTACAACTTCGGGGATTACTTCATTTGCCTCTTGTGCAATAAATCCCATTTGCAAGCCATTCTCATATTTTTTCGGATCTTTCCATTCATAATTTACGCCACGCAAATTTTTAACTTTATCCAATGCATTTGGAATTGTAGAAATATTTTTCTTAAGCCTTTCATCGCTTAAGTTATTCCATGAAGTACTTCCACCGGATTTACCATTTACGTAAAAAGTAAAAGTAGTATTTCCGTCATCACCATTTCCATTAATTACTACTCTTCTATTATTAAAATTCCCCCAAATTAATGCAGAATCTGCACTTGAATTTTCAATGTATAATCTATTATCATTTGTTTCGCTATAACCTGCTCGATAACCTATAAATACATTTCCGCTTTTATTATGAGTACTTGTGCCCTTACCTGCTTCATATCCTATTATTGTATTGTAAGAACCTTCCAAGTTATTAGAATTAGCGTGCATTCCAACTCCAACATTATTAGTACCAATAGTATTTCTATTAAGAGCGCCAACACCTATTGCTGTATTACTATTTCCGATTGTATTAAACTGAAGAGCTATTGAACCTATTGCTGTATTACTGTTGCCTGCTGCGTTGGAATAAAGTGCATCCGAACCATTTGCAGTATTATAATCACCATTAATATTTAGTAAAAGTGCATTATAGCCATTTGCTGTATTTGCGAATCCCGTTTCATTTGTATAAAGTGAACTATAACCATTTGCAGTATTAAAATTTCCAGAAGTGTTTGAATAAAGCGCTCCGGCTCCGTTTGCTGTGTTATTATCTCCTGTAGTATTATTTGAAAGAGCTGAGTATCCAATTGATGTATTATTGTCTCCAGAAGTGTTATTTGTTAGAGATTGATAGCCACTTGCTGTATTATAATTACCACTAACATTTGAAAATAATGATTGGTAACCAATTGTTGTATTATAATTACCAGTATTAGAAAAAAAATTTGGACCGCCATATAAACTCTGATAACCAACACTTGTATTATAATTAATAAAAGCAGTTGAAGTTTTATTAGAATTTCTCTGTGATTCATAACCAATTGCAACTCCATTACTTCCGGCAATGTTATTCATTAATGATGACAATCCAACCGCAGTGTTATAATTACCGATAGTGTTAGAATACATCACATTAGTGCCTATTGCAGTGTTATGCTTACCATCAACATTTAAATGAAGTGAGACATGACCAATAGCGGTATTATCAAATCCAATTGTATTAAAGCTAAGTACTTCCCAGCCAACAGCAGTATTGGCTGTACCGACTGTATTTTGATTTAACGCACTTTTCCCAATTGCTGTATTTGCGTTTGTTCCATCATCATTTATCCCGGCATCAAAGCCTAAGAATATACTTGAACCATCATATTTAGCATCCGATAAGCTATTAATATCACTTGCTCCGGTACCAATTGCACTACTTCCCCAAAATAAACCACCGCCATTGTTATACAATTTATTTCCTGATAGTATACTTCCAACATTTGGTAATTCAATTGATCCCGCATTTCCTTCATCTGTAATTTTGATAAGCGAATTATTTGATTCATCCTTAAAATTAATTACATCCCCGGTTACAGCCGTCGAATTTATTTTATCCGATATTGATTTATCATTTATTTTGTTTCGATTTCCATCTTGAGCTGATATTTGGATATATGAAAATATTAGAATTACTAACATTATTACCGAAAAGGTAATGTGATGATCATATTGAACAACTTTATTTTCTTGATTAAATAAACTATTTTGGATTTTTTGTCTCATTTTAACCTCTGATAATTTTGGTTATTTTCTGTGTAAATTTATGATTGAGAATGGCACGACTCAACTACACAAAGGTGTAATGAAATTGATGGTAAATTCAAAAGTGAACGGAGAACCGTAAAAAGAGATATTGGGAAAAAGTAAGTTTAGTAAACTGAGTATTGGAAAAAGAAGTGACCTTAATATTTATTCAGTGGGAACTCCGTTGCAAAAAACCAGTTGAAAAATGTTGAAATTCAATTGTAATTCAGTTAGGGAAGACAATATTAAAAAGTTATAAGTAATTATAATTATAGATTGTCAAATTGTTACTAATTTATAATTAGTGTTTTGATTTTTGATAATTCTACATTCTAATTGCAACAAACTTCATTATTTCAGATTTCTCCTCGAAATGATTTTGAGATTAGCTCACCTTTGGAGTTTATTTGAAGTTTTTTGTAAATGTTTTTGCAATGATACTTTATTGTATCAACCGTTACATTTAAATTTGCCGCAATCATTTTCATACTTAGACCATCCACAATAAAATCAACGACTTGTTTTTCACGCTCTGAAAGAAAGTTTTCGTTTTGCGATGATCTTGATTCATCAAAATATTTAACAACTTTTCTGGCAATAAGCGGAGACATTGGAGCGCCGCCTTTGGAAACTTCTATTACTGCGTTTTTAATTTCAGAAAGTTTTGTACTTTTCAACAAATACCCTGAGGCACCCGATTTTAAAGCCCTAAAAATAATTTCGGCTTCCTCGTGAACTGTCAACATTATTATTTCTGTTTTTGGTAATTTTTCTTTAATAATTTGAATAGCGGTAAGACCGGAAATTCCGGGAAGTCCAATATCTAATAGTAAAACGTCCGGCGGAATTTCTTTATCATAATTTTCAAAAAACTCCTCTACTGATCCGGCGGAAGTATTGCATAATATCTCCTCTTGGTCACATAGGAATTCTTTAATAGGAATTCTAATTTCTTTTATGTCTTCAATTATTGCTGTACTTATCATAGCTAAATTTACTTTTACTTCACTTTATAAAAAACTACACAAACGGGTAAATATCATTATAACGATAGATGTAAAACGAATTCATTTTTTTCTTGATTAAAGTTTAGATTTAATTAAATGAATTTTAAGTCCGTTTTCATTTTTAAGTTCAATTTCGGCGCCGATTGACTTTGCGCGCATTTTCATATTTTTCAATCCATTTCCGCTTTTAGGATTATCAAAATTTATTCCTTTACCATTATCAGCAATTATCATTTCAAATATTTCATTTTTATATTTTAAATGAATCATTATAGTTGTACATAGCGAATACTTTACAGCATTATTCACGGCTTCTTTCGCAATCATCATTACATTTTGTCTAAAATCAATTTTTAATGTTTGTTGTAAATCCATAATTTCATTAGTGAAATTCAATTGGATTTCATTTTGCTCCAAAAATTTCATTGCAAAATTGTGTATTCTATCAACCAAGCTTTCCATTGTATCATTTCTTGAATCAATCGACCAAATTACATCACTCATCATACTAATAACTTCGCCGGCTTTTGTATTTATAAAGTTTGTTTTTTCCTTAATCTTTTCCGGATCTCTTGTATAAGATAGCGAATCAGCGTTAACGGATATTTGAGTCAATAATGAACCGACCTCATCGTGTAAGTCACTGGCAATTTTTGTTCTTAATCTTTCCAGCTTTAATAGATAATTTAATCGATATTGAAATGCCAGCCAAAGAATAAATCCAAAGGTTGAAATAATTATTAATCTAAACCACCATGTTTCCCACCAAGCAGGATTTATGACAAATGCCAAAGAAATTGGTTCACTCCAATATCCCCACTCATTTTGAGCTTTAACTTCAAAATTATAATTACCTTCATCAAGATTTGTATATTGAACACTGTTACTTTTACTGGAAATCCAACTTTTATCTACACCTACTAATTTATATTTGTACTGAATTTTTTTGGGTGCTGTTAAATTAATTCCCGTATAAAAAAACTTAAGATAATTTTGATTGTAGTTTAATTCATTCGTCTTTTTCAATTCTTCAATTGGATAATCATTACCGAATATTTCTAAACCAGTTATATATAATTTTGGCGGAGTATTATTTTTAATATCTTTGTCCGGATTATAAACAGATAATCCCCTTGAAGTGCCGACTAACAAATTTCCTCTATCATTAATATACATTGAACTTTTTAGACAATTATCATAAACTAATCCATCCTTTTGAGTTAAATTTTTAATAAACCGATTCGATGAATTTAAATTATAAATAATATTTAATCCTCTATTTGTAGCAATGAAAACCCTTCCTTTTTGATCTTCTGAAATTGCAACAACAGCGTTATTACTTAATCCGTCATTCATTGAAATTGTATCAATTACAATATTATTTCTTAAGATGTTCAAGCCATTTTGTGTCCCTACCAAAATTGAGCCATCACTTCTTCTATGCAGACAATTTATAACGTTTTCACTTAAGCCGTTTTTCTTTGTTAGATTACTAAATTCATTTCCGTTTTGATAGAAAATTCCTTTATCAAAACTTCCATAATAAATTTTATTTGAATCGATTGGCAGGATGGAAATTATAAAATTGCTTTCGATATTATCGAAGTAAGAAATTTTTTCAACTTTATTTTCCATTATTGAATAAACACCTGAGAAAGTTCCTATTAGAATTTTCTTACCAATTTCTGATATTGTATATATTTCGTTATTTATTATCAGCGGGTTATCAATATAATTTGTAAGTGAATTATTTTTAAGTGTTTTAAGTCCATGATACGTCCCAACAATAATTTCTCCATTATTTCTTTTAAAAAGAGAATTTATCAGACTTCCTCTTTCGTCTTCCGATTTTATGAATGATTGAATTTTAAAATTGTTTAGTTTATATAACCCGGTTTTTGTACCTAAAAATTGATTGTTAAAATTATCTTGTGTCACTGATAATATCTTATCATCTTCTAAACCATAAGAAGAATTATAATTTACCAAATATTCATTCGGATTATAAATACTAACTCCGCTGCCGTTTGTTCCAAAATAAAGCAATCCATTTTTATCTTCCGTTAATGTCCAATTATCATTACTTAGTAAACCGTTTTTAGTATTTATTTCTTCAAGTTTATCATTATGTTCAAGTAATATCCCATTATTTGTGGCAAAGTAAATTTTTTTATTTTTTGTAATATGAATTTTATAAGCAGCAATATTTTTTTTTATTGTAAATATTTTTCCATTAATAATTTTATGCGCGGCTAAGTTTGTTCCAACATAAATTACGCTGTCACCTAAAGTATTAACACTCCAAAGAAGACTGGATGAAAAGCCATTTTTCTCATCCATAATTTCACAATTATTATTTTTAATTTTGACTAAACCGTTTGAAGTCGCACAATATATAATTCCGGAATTGGAAATATGAGCGTCCCAAATATCATATTTAGGAAAATTAATTTGAGAACCGAAATCCGATATTTTACCATTTTCAAGTTTTGATATTTTACCGCTGTTTCCAAAAAATAATATCTTATTTTCAGATAAAATCAAAATTCTTGTAACATTATTATCTAATAATCCATTTTCAGCATTTAAGGTATCAAATTTATTCCCGTTGATTTTTAATATTCCGCCGCCGTATGCCGCTAAATAAATTATACCTTTGGGTGATTCTTTGATATCCATAATTTGAGATGCAGGAAGACCATTATAAACATTTAAGTATTTAAATTTATTGCCATCCCAAATACTTAAACCGCCGAGTGTTCCAATCCATATGTAACCTCTGCTGTCTTGAAAAAGTGACGTAACTTCGCCGTGAATTAAACCATCCTCAAGAGTGATTGATTTGTGGATTTTAATCTGCGCTGATATTATATCAATAAATAAAATTGAAAAAAGGATAAACCTGTATTTCATTATTTTTTTGGACAAATTATCTGAATTAAACTAAATAAATTTTTTATAATTTGCTGTGATTAGTTTAGTATTTTTTATAGGAAACTTTGCCGTTTCATAGAGAAGCAAAATCTTCAAAATAATTTATTGGAGTTCCAAAAGAATAATGATTGAATGAAAAATTACTATACGATAAATATCTATCAAATCAGCATATCTTATTTTATCGTCAATTGATTTTAAAAATTATTTATTTTTTGACTAATTATTTTTTAGTGATTTAGTGGCTAGTTTAAAATTAAAGCCCTTCTTTTTACGAAGGGCTAACAAATATTCTAAATATTAAAATATTCTTTATTTCATGAATATCATTTTCTTTGTATCAAAATAATTTCCAGCTTGGATTTTATAAAAATAAATTCCACTGCTTAAATAATTCGCGTTAAAATCTACTTCATAATTACCGGGACTTTGTTTTTGATTCACTATTATCTGAACCTCCCTTCCAAGAATATCATAAACAATCAATTTTACATTTGGCGCTTCATTTTTAACGTTTGACGGAATACTGTATTTTATTTTAGTTGTCGGGTTAAACGGATTCGGGTAATTTTGATACAGTTGGAATTTATCCTGAATAGAATGGGATTCGCTGACATTCGTCAATTTATTAAAGTATAATTTAAATTTTGTTCCGTAAATTTGGTAACTTTTATCGGTTGGACCAAGTATATAAAAACCTGTATCTCCATAATATTCTGAACCTTCGCTATTATATTTACTTTCGATGCTGTCTAACGTACTGTTACTAAATTTATATAATTCAAAACCGCTTTTAATCCAATTGCCGTTTGTATAATAATAACTTTCTTTACTTGTTTTATTATTAAATATGTCATATAAGTATGTTGTTTTTAAAGAAACATTCCAAGTGGAATCCCACCAATTATCCATTGCGACTTGAACAAGATTATCTTTGTCATAAACAAACGAGTATTTAGTATCATTTCCCCAATTATCATTTTGCCATATTTGAGATATTTTAGTCAGTAATCTGCCATTGGAGTCATAATTAAATGACATATTCGATGAATTTATCATTTCACCTTCGGGTGATATTATTTTAAATAACTCATATATTATTTTATCGTCATTGTCATACATTAATGTTGTTTCTTCAGTCGTTATATAATTAACTGTATCATCAATAAAATATTGATGTTCTTTTTTTACAAGTTTATTGCGATCGTTATAAGTGTATAAATATTTGCTTTTATCCTCCGAAGATATTTCAGTTTCTAAATTCCCGTTTTCATCATAAGTATAATAATATTTTCTCCAAAAATAATATTGTCCTTCTTCTTCAATATCTTTTTGCTGATTGATAACTTTTCCTTTATCTGAATAAGTAAATACATCTCTAAATTCAATATCCCAATTCCCATTAATAAACCATAGAGAAAATACAGAATCTAACTGATTTTCATTATTATAATTAAATATCAACTTTAGTTCCATTCCATTTGTACGTTCATAAGTTACACTATCCAGATAATTTATTTCATTACCGATTTCGTTTTTATAGAATATTTTTGTGTATTCTTGAGCCATAATTACATTTGAGATTATAAGTATAATGATTAATATTCGTATAAACATTTTAGTTACCTTAATATTTTTTATAGTATTAACTTAAATTATCAATATAATATAAGAGATTCTTATCTTTTTGTAAATATGGTTCAACTATTTTTTTTTATAACAATATCAAAGAATTGAATTAGGAGAGATATTTCATTACATCCATTTTAATCGTATTTACATTTGAGGATTCGCTTAAGGACAGAAGTTATTTTATTACATAATAAACTTATTTGGCTATTTTTAATTCAAAACTTACTTTCGTTCCCTTATCAATATTTTCTTCAATTTTAATTTTACTATTAAATTGTTCCAATAGACTATTTGCTATTGCCAATCCAAGTCCGTTGCCAAGCTGCTGATTATTTTCACGGTTAAATTGCACAAACGGTCCAATTTTATGAATGAATTCTTTAGGAAATCCAATACCTTTATCAATTATTTCAAATAAATATTTATCATTATTTATTTTCCCAATTATAGTTACTTGTTCCCCTTCCTCGGAAAATTTAAATGCGTTTTCTAAAAGCTGTTTTATTATTGTTGAAAGGTGAACACAATTAATCTCCAATATACTTTCTTCAATCAATTTGCAAAAATTATTTTTTCGCTCATTTGTCAAAATAATCTGTTCAAATACGTTTGCTACAAGGTTCTCTAAATTGTTTGTTAATGAGTCTTCATGATGTTCTTCACTAATTTTATTTGATGTAATATCGGAATAGATTATAAATTTCTCTAAAGTATTCAAAAGCCTTTTACTGCCATGATAAATATTATCAAGCATCTCAAATATTTGCGGTTTGTCATACTCATCAAAATTTTCTTTTATCAACTGCGGATAACCTAAAATAGCTACTAAAGGAGTTCTCAATTCGTGAGGAACATATTTAGTTATGCCTTTTAACGTCAAGTCTATTTTTTCATCTAAAAAAGTTTTCTTTTCAAGTCGAAGTTTTACTGATCTCAAAAGATCATTAACTTTAAATGGTTTTGTTATAAAATCATCGGCTCCTAAATTCATCCCTTCTCTAATCTTGTTACTTTCTGATTGAGCAGTCAAGAAAATAAAAGGTATGTTAAATAAAACGGGAATAGTCCTAATTTTTTCAAGAAATTCCAAACCGGATAATTCGGGCATAACTATGTCAGATAATATTAAGTCGGGTTTAACTTTTTCAAGTGTTGACAATGCTTCTTTAACATTTTCGGCAACCATAACTTGATAGTTATTCAGCTGTAATATTTCTTTAAGCGAATCTCTTACATCCTTATCGTCTTCAAGGATTAGAATACAATATTTTTTATTTTCCATTAAAATGAGCTTTCATATTTAACTGTTAACAATCTTATAAAATTATGGGAATAATTACTTTGAAACATACTCCGCCGTTATTATTTGGTTCAACTTTAATTTCACCTTTGTGTATTTCAACAAAAGTTTTAACTATGCTTAAGCCTAATCCCGTACCCTCAATGTTTGATGCATTTTCACCTCTGTAAAACGGCTCAAAAATTAAATTCCAATCGTTCTTATCAATTCCTTTTCCGTTATCGCATACATAGAAAAATATTTTTTCATCCTTATCAATTACAGTTAAAATAATGGTTGAATTATTATTTGAATACTTTATTGAATTCATTAATAGATTTGTAAGTATATGATTTATAATTTTTGCATCAACATTAAATTCATTTTTCGAAAGATTATTTTCCAAAATAATATTTTGATTGCTTCTCTTTTTATATTCCGCTTCGACAGCAATATTTTTTAATAAATCACTTAGGTCAGTTAAAGACGTATTTAGTTCTATTTTATTTTTTTCATTTTTGCTTAACATTAATATTTCACCAAGCAAATCAACCATTTTGTCAACAGATTCTTGAATTTTTTTTGTGTGCTTTACTACATTTTCTTTATCATCTTGGTTAGTATATGTTTCAATTAGCTCAGAAGCGCTGTATATTGTGGTTAAAGGTGTTCTGAATTCATGTGAAGCCATTGACATAAATTGTGATTTTAATTTGCTCAGTTCCTTTTCCTTTTCCAAAGCGTCCAAAACAATTTTTTCCGCTTGTTTAGTTTTTTTAATTTCATTTTCCAACTTGAAATTCGCGTCTTTTAACTGTTCCGTTCTTTCATTAACCATATTTTCCAAGTTATTTTTATATTGATCCAATTCATTTTCGGCTTTAATTTTATCGGTTATATCTTCGGCTAAAGTCAAGAATAAATCTTTACCGGCAATTGTTATAATCTCAATAATATAATTACATATAAACGAAGTTCCGTCCTTCCTGTATAAGTTCAATCTAAAATTTCGTACATTGCCTTTTTCATCAAGTTCCTTAAATATTTTTTTTCTGTCTTCAATTTTTATTAAACCGATTTCCAAAGCGGTTTTTCCGATTGATTCCTTTTTTGAAAACCCGGTAATTTTTTCAAAACTTTTATTAACGTCAATAAACTTATCGGTTTTGATATCAATTATTGTTTTTATTAACGGGCTATTGAAAAACACTTTGGAAAATTTCTCTTCCGATTCAATAATTAATTCTTTAGCAATTTGCTTTTCAGTAATGTCTCTCATAAAACATAAAACAGAATTCTGCGTAAATTTTACCATTCTAACTGCAAAATACTGGTAAACATTTTCAACAAAGTTAGAATATTCAAAGCTAATCATCTCCTCAGAATTGAACGCATCATTAATTTTATTCTGCAAAAGAAAAGCAATTTCTTTCGGTAGAACTTCATTAATATTTTTATTCATAAATTTTTCAGGAGGAAGAAATAACTTTGAATAATCACTGCAATTGTAATTTAAGAATATCCCGGTTTTACTAAATTCAAATAGTAGGTCAGGTAATACACCAACAATAGCTTTATTTTTTTGTTCGCTTTTTATTAATGTTTCCTTGGCAAATTGTTTTTCATATATTGTCCAAATTACATTCCCAAATAATTCCAGTGTTGTAATATCAGGATCAATATAGTTTGTAGGTTTGTTTCCAACACCAATTATTGCCACAATTTTTTCTTCCTTAAAAACAGGTACAATTAATTGTCTAATTAAATCAGTATGTCCCTCGGGCAAAGCATTTTTTTGAGTTGACTTATCGTAATCATTAACAACAATTGTTTTTCTGTTCCTTACGCAATCAGCCCAAAATCCTGCTTTACTTAAACTTGAATTATGATATTTTTCATTAACCAAACAATTTTGTTCTTTTGTTTTTGTTGACCACTGCTGTAGAATAACATTTTCTTCTTTATCATCAATGTGATGCCAAAATGATACTTTGCTATTTGTAAGTTCCTCCGAAAAATCAAGTGCTTTCCGCATAACTTCATCAATGTTATTATAAGCCGCGAATTCATAAAGTTCTAATCTTTTCTTAAATATATTTTTATTAATTACTTCAATAGTTATATCACGCAGAAAAGCTACAAAAACTTTTACATCTCCGTTTTTTATTGATGAAATACTAATTTCAACGTTTACCAAATTTTCATCTTTTCTTTTAAGAAATATTTGATATTTATTTTCATCGGTTTTGTTGGTTTGCGAATTGATAATTTTATTAAAATCTTTTTCATCAAGTATTGATTTTATGTCGAGTCCAATAATTTCCGAATTCGAATAACCCAGCATTTCACATGCGGCATTGTTAACGTCTTGAATTTTATCATCAACATCAAATATGAGAAAACCTTCAAGCGCAGTATGAATAATTGAACTGTATAATGCAGCGTCCTTTTCAATTTGCTTTATCATTTTCTCATGCTCTGTCATATTTCTCGCTATTGATAAAACAAATTCATGTTGATCAATTTTGACTAATGAAGCGCTAATTTCCAAAGGAATACCGTTGCCGTTTTTGGTAATTACTTTGCAGCGCTGATTTGAAAATCTATTTAGAATTAGTATTTCTTTATATTTTTTAATTATTTGATTTTTATCTTCACCGGCGAAAAAATTGGTAAGATTTATATTGTTAAACTCTTCTTCCGTAAAATCACACATTTTGCACGCGTTGTCATTGCACTCAATAATTTGGTACGTTTTAGGATCACTAATGAAAATTGCGTCATTTGCATTGTTGAAAATTTCGTGATATTTAAGTTCGCTCGCGGCAATTTTTGAATGAGCTTTTTCCAATTCCGTTATATCAACCACATTTACAAAAAGTACTTTCTGATTTTTATTATCATGTATTATTTCGTGATGCTTTCCAAAAATTTGAATCTGCCTATCTTTTGCGCGAAACCTAAATACTTTATTATCCGGTTTCTTAAAAAAGGCGTTATAAATACTCAAAAATTTATTTGAATCTCCTGCCGATAAAAATAAATTAAAAGGTTTATTTTTTATTTCCGATAAATTCAAATTTAATATATTCTGCATTTCTAAATTTGCGTTTAGAATTGTGCCCGTAGAATCAAGAAGTATGTAGCCGATAGGCGCGTTGTTAAATAAATGATAATAATTTTGTTTGCTTTCCTCTAATTTTTCCTGAGCAATTCTCAATTCTTCATTTTGAATTTCAAGCTCAATCTGATGAACTTTTAATTCGTGAATAATTTCCTTAAATTCTTTTTGACTCAGCAATTCAAATTCATATTCTTTTTCACTTAGTTTGTTTAATGCTGTTTTCCTTAATTCAGAATTATCGGTATTGGACATTATCTTATCCTTTTATTTTTCTTGTTGGAAGTATAATTGTAAAAATTGTACCTTTATTCTTTTCGCTTGAAACCGCTATTTTACCCGTCATTTTTTCTATGTATTCTTTACAAATTCTTAATCCAAAACCGGAACCGTTTTCATTATTCGTTCCTTCTGTCGATTCAATTATTCCGTTATCATCAATACTTTTAATAATGTCTTCATTCATTCCAATTCCATTATCCGATATTGTTATTGCCGCAAGATTATCTTTGTATTCGCAATGAATATCAATTTTACCGCCGTTATTTGTGAATTTAATTGAATTGGAAATTACATTACGATAAACAGTTGAAATCATGAATTTATCGCAGAGACAGTAAAAATTATCCTTGCGATGAAAATTTATCGTAATATTCTTTATTGCTGCCGCTTTGCTCGTCAGATTTAGAACTTCATCAAGAATTAAATTTTGATTGAGATTTGTGAGTGATATATTTTCCAAATCAAAATTAATTTTTGATAAATCAAGAAAATTATCGATAAAATGATATAAATTTTTACTAACCGAATTAATTGAAATAAGACAATCTTGAATTTCGTTAGTATCCAATTTATCCTTTTCATCCAACAGAAATTTTGCATATCCCAAAATAGAGTTAAGCGGATTTCTGATATCATGAGCAATACTTGAAATAAATTTAGATTTATTTAAAACAAATTCTTGCATTTTGTTTTCAAACACTTTTTGAATTGTAATATCATTTACAATAACCAGTATTTTCTTAACATTATTTTTTATAAAAACGGAATTATTAAAATCGCTGGCAATAATTCTCCCGTAAAATGTTTTGTTAGAAGCGCCAGAAAATTGGTAATCAAACATTTTATTCTTCGGATGATTGAAGAAGGAATGATATACACTAAGAAAGTCTTCCTTCTCAACTATAAAATTATTCAAAGGTTTATTCAGAATTTCCGAAGCAGATAAACCGAGATAATTTTGGAAAGATATATTACTTTTGTGTATTATCGCTTTATCATCCAATACCAAATAACCGACCGGCGCATTATTATATAAATCAAAGTACTCATTTTTTATTATTTCAATTTCACTTTGAATATTTCTTAATTCTTCATTTTGATTTTCTAATTCAATCTGCTGAACATATAATTCGTTAATAAGTTTACGAATACTTTCACCTGTTTTTGAGTCAATGTTTTTTAGGCTTTTTTCAATTTCAGCATAATCATTAAATATAGAATTTTTCGCTGAATCAACAATCCTTTCCATTACTACTTCTTTTTTCTCCTTTCGCTTTTAGAATTTATCGATCTAATTCTTTGTTTAAATTTTTCGTCCAAATTATTGCTTTCTTCTTTTATAATATCAGAAATTTGTGTGGCATAAATTTCAGCGTCCGCAATTTGCTTTTTGAAATTTACTAGCTCGCTGATATCCTGAATAACTCCATAAACTCTATTTACTTTTTCTTCGTTTTTATCAGCTTTGCCAATAACGCGTATGTGCTTTTCTACTTCCTTCGCGGAAAGAATTTTTACGTTCAGATCAAAATCTTTTCCGGCGTTCATACAATCAGAAAAAGCACTTTCGATTGTTTGCTTATCTGAATTGACAAAATATTTTAAGCTGTTTTCCAAATTTATTTTTAATTCTTTTTTCAATTCAAAGATGTCATAAACTGCATTTGTCCAAAACAATGACTGATTTTTTAAATCAATTTCCCAACCGCCAATCTTAGCAAGTTCCGAAGTTTGCAATAGCCATTTTTCATTCTTTAAAAATCTGTCTTCAATGCCATGCAGTTCGGTAATTTCAACTAAAGTTACAATTACTCCCGATTGAGAATCTTTTGATATTAAGTAAGGTCTTACGCTAACAATATAATAATGACTGTTGAATGAAAATTCTTTAGTCAGAATTTCTCCGGTAAATTGAACTTGCTCAATTAAACCGCATAAGTTTGGTTTTTCCCAACGGTGAAGAATATCTTCAAAACTTTTACCCAAATCATTTTCATTTATTTTTAATATTTCTTGCGCTTTGGGCGTAAATTTTCTCAGTTCCAAATTATCATCAAAAAATACAACTGCAAGCTGAAGTCCGTTAATCAAATTTTCAATATCATTATTCAGCTCGGTAAGTTCTAATATTTTTGTTTGGTGCTCGGAATTTACAGTGTGTAATTCTTCATTAACTGATTGGAGTTCTTCATTAGTACTCTGCAGTTCTTCATTGCTTGCCAAAAGTTCTTCATTAGCCGCTTGCAGTTCCTCATTTGAGGTTTCCAATTCCTCAATAGTTGCCTGCAGGTTTTCTTTGGTAAATTGAAGTTCCTGTTCTAAATCCGAAATTCTTTGTAAAGCTTGTTCGCCAATATCTAAATTATCTAAAACATTTAAATTTTCCTCTTCTTTGGTTTCGGCAAATTTTTCGAAGAATATTGCTCCTAGTTGTTCCTGATGTTTTTTTCCTTCAACCAAAATAAATTTAAGAGAATATGTTTCAATGTTATTTCCGGCTTTAATTTTGATATTGTTATAAATAATTTCTTCCGCTTTTATAAACAATTTTTGAATTGCCGTTGATATCGGCACTTCTAGGTCTTTAATAATTAATTTTGTAATATTGTTTGTAAGTTTTCCGGTTGGAAATTTCAAAAACTTAGACGCATCGCCGATTATGTGTAAAATTTCGCTGTGTTCGTTAATTAAAATTGTTAGCGGTAAAAATCTACCATAAGCGCTTTCTAAGAATCTATTTAAAATTCTTTCCTCATCATGATGATTCAAATTATTATTTCTTCTTGGTCTATCGCTCAACCCAACTTTATTTGTTTGAAGAGGTATGTTTAATTTATGTAAATCAATTATTGATGGCTTTCCTTTTGATTTATAAATTTTCCATTTATGATTTATTGTGTCAAAATATTCTGTATAATCACCAATTGATTCGCTTGAACCCAAAAAGAGATAACCGCCTTCGTTTAATGAAAAATTGAAAAAATCAAAAACCTTATTTTGTAATGATGGCTGTAAATAAATTAAAAGATTTCTGCAAGTTATAAAGTCAATATTTGGGAAAGGCGGATCTTTAATTAAGTTGTGTTTTGCAAAAACAACCATTTCCCTAATTTTTCTGGATATTTTAAAACCGACATCATGCTTAATAAAATATTTGCCAATCCTGTTTTCATCAATTTCGTTAACTATGCTGTCTACAAATAATCCGTTACTGGCTTTTATTATTGCTTCTTGATCAACATCGGTAGCAAAAATTTTAATTGAAATTTTACTGCCAATTTTTTCCAAAAATTCATAACATAGTATAGCAATTGAATAAGCTTCTTCACCGGTTGAACATCCCGCGACCCAAATTCTAATTTCTTTCTTTAAGTTTTTCTGAATTAATTGCGGAATAATATCTTTCTGCAGAATTGTAAAAGCTTCTTCATCTCTGAAAAAGCTAGTTACACCAATTAAAAGATCTCTGGATAGTGTGCTGACTTCTCGGGCGTTTCCGTCCAAATATTTTATATAATCTTGAAGATCATTTATTTGATTTAAATACATACGCCGTTCTATTCTTCTTACCATTGTACTGATCTTATAATTAGAATAGTCAATTTTGTGCGTATCTCTGATAATTGAAAATATTCTTAAAATTCCATCTTGCTTAGAAGTGAAAAGCTTAGATTTTTCTTCTAATCCAAACGATAAACCATTTGCATAACTATTTAGTTTTTCCGCAATCGCGTTTGGCGGAAGAACAAAATCTACCAGTTCAGAATTAATTGCGCTTCTTGGCATACCGTCAAACTGAGCGGTTTCCGGTTCTTGAACAATTACCAATCCGCCGTTTTCTTTAATATCCTTTAATCCGCTGGTCCCGTCGCTTCCGGTTCCGGAAAGTACAACACCAACCGCCATTTCACCGGCATCCTTTGCCAATGATTTGAAGAAAATATCAATCGGCAAGTTTAAACCGTGCTGATGGTTTTGTTCAAATAACATTAATTGGTTATGATAAATTGTCATGTTCATTTTGGGCGGAATGAGATAAACGTAATTTTGTTTAATGGTCATTTCATTTTCAGCTCTTACTACCTTCATTTGAGTTTTCTTAGAAAGCAGCTCAACCATTAAACTTTTATAATCGGGTGATAAATGCTGAATTACTATAAATGCCATTCCGGTATTAGCTGGTAAACTGGAAAATAATTCTTCAATTGCTTTTAGTCCACCAGCAGATGCGCCTATAGCTACAATAAAAAACTTTTCGTTTTCCGACATGTTTGCTCTTAAATGATGAAATAAATTTTAAAATCACTTTACAATTAAAAATTTTGGGGTAATTTTTAAAAAAAATGTATTGTGAAATTATGACAGATAAAAATTTATATAAAAAATAAATCGTTAAAATCGATACTGTGTTGAGTTGCACACAAAACTACTTTAATAGGACTATAAGTCTTGTGATAGAAAATTAATAAAATATTTTATAAATGTCTAAGGTTATTTATTTTTTTTAAATTAGAGCTAGCACTCTTATAATTGAACTGAACAATTCCTCTTAAAATATTTTAACAATTGTAAATTTTACAAATCTTTTTCAGTCGAATATAAGTTTCAGCGAGTTATAATAATTTTCCAAAAAAGTCTTAGATCTGTAATCTTCTTCAATTATTAGCTTCATCTTTGTTATAAGGTTTTTTTTGTGTTATTGAACTTTATTCAACTTTCAAATAAAGCTGAAATGTTTATTAAATTAAAATACGACCATAATATCCTACAATTTTTGAATTAGTCTTTATGTTAAATTTTTCCATTTAGAATATTACCTTCAGAAATGTTCAGTTTGAATTTCTTTCTTTATTTTGAAAATATTATTGAGATTTTAAATGAGTACAGATTCTAAATAATTTTTAGATTGTTTTAAATTAGAGTATAAAAAAATATCTTTGGATTTGTAATTGAATTGAATAAATACTAATAGCAGTCAGTAAATATAATATTGTTAAAATTCTAAAAACAAATATCTAAAAAAGCTCTTCTTTTCGGATGGGCTAAAAAAATATTAAATAAATATTCAAAATTACCAAACTTTGATTTTTTGTCTTCCCTCATTAATAATTTCAAATGGTCCGGGTGATGGATATTTTTTATTACGCTTATTACTTAAATAATCATCATCTATTTCTAATGATGAAGCATCCGGGTTTTCAAATAATAAGTCCGGAATAATTGCCCTTCTTAACATTTTTGATGAAATAATTTTACGAATATGATTTGATATCCATTTTTTATTAAAATTAAATAATAAAAAAATATCTTTTCCATCTTTAATAATATCAATATTTGAATCAAAATCTTGCGCATCTACTGTATTACTTTCAATAGCTGATATAGATATGGAATTTTTAAGTTTCTCTTTTCCAGTTTCACTTAATTCACCGTATTTTTTAACAATAGAATCAGAGTTTGGTCGCTTACTACCTTTTGTAAAGACGTTTCCTTCAAATATTACCGGCAATAAAGCTTTGCTGTATTGACTTACATCGCTTCCATTAAAAAAAAGATTATTATAAAACTGCATGTCTCCACTTGAATTATCCGATAAGGATTCTATAAATGTTGAATGAGGTTTTAGATAAGGCGTTAATCTCGAATCATAAAATAACGCATCAACTTTTCCAATAAATAAATTATGCGAAACCGCAATACCATTTGAGTTTAAAACAAGGTTATCGGGTGAAAGTAATATATTATTACTAACTACAGTTGGACCATGATTAACTTCAAGAAAAATATCAGTAAGATTATCATACATTAGATTCTTATTAATTTGTGCACCTTGAGCCATCCAGTCCAACCATATTCCGATATTTGTCGAATAAATTTGATTTTTTTCAATAATTACATCTACGGCTCCATGAAATTTAATTCCTGCCATTTCAGCGCCTGTGAACAATCTTCTTTCATATATGTTATGAATAGTGTTGCCGGATATTGTACTAAATGCACATCCCATGCTTCCAACAATTCCTGATTGCTCACAATATGCAATTGTATTGTTTTTAACAATATGACCTCCAACTGTCCCTTTGTTCCAACCAAATTCAAGCGCACGATTTATTGTTCCAACGTATCCTTCAGCCGATTCTGTATCTTTATTGTCAAATTCATCACCATATTTACCTAATGCTATTCCAACACATTTCGAATATTGAATTGTATTATTTTCAATAATCCATCCTCTGCTCCAATGAGTTCCAATTAGACCCATTTGTTCTGCAGTTGGCGGTGCCCAATTCGTTGCCGCATGTTGCATAATAAAACCATTTACCGTTATATAATTGATAAATGGTCTATCTGGATAGAAAATTTTCTGCCTTACATTTATTTCTACAGTTTCAATATTAGGATCTACGTTATAGAATTGTGCCCAAATTATTGTCGTATCGGCATTTATTTCAGAAAACCAAAGTTGGTTTTCTTCTTTGGTTCTTCCCATTACTTCTTCTTTTTTATAAGCTTCCATTAACCAATCGCCATTTAAATAAACAGCGCCTGTATGATAAATTCGGTCTTCAGGTGTGGGAGTAAACCAATCGCCTTTTATTATATCAATATATGGATTGAAATTGCTGAAAAAAATATTTGGAACTTTGACTTCCCAAGTATTATTAATAATCTTTCTCCAGCCTTTTATTATTTCTGATCCTCTAATTTCAACTTTTTCTCCTTTTGCTGCCTGATAAATGATTCTTTCTTGATCAGAATTTCCACCTCGAGTCGGTGTGATTTGTTCTCGATAAATACCTTCATGCACAATAATTACATCTCCAGGCATCGCCTTCTTTGCGGCTTGGCTAATTGATTTTAATGGACTTAAAATTGTTCCTTCATTCAAATCATTCCCAGTTATTGAAACATGAATTTCATTTTTCTGTGCGTATATATTTAAAATCAATATACTGAAGAATATAAGTAGTATTTTTCTTAACATATTTTAATTTTGTATATTGCTTTTTATAATGACTTTTTTTTTCCGCATATCTTATGGTTTAATCAATAAATTAATTCAGTTTATTTAGAATATGGAAATTTTCTTTCAATATGAATTTATTAAATAATTCTCTGTTCTACAAATGATGTAAATTCATCAAATATAAATATTAGATGATCTAAATCCTATATGTCTAATATTTTTCATGCCAATTAGATTTCTAATTTATTGTTACGAATTCTCTTAATAGATTCGGATTGCCGGATTGATGATTGTGGACTATTATAGTACTTGAACAAGTTGCGACTTAAGCTCCTCGAAATACTTTCTTGGGATGAACTAAACTGCTATTTAATAATCCTTCGGATATAATCTCAAATCCTATAACATGATTAATTAAGCTTACCAAAAATACAAGCTTATTTTTAACTTCTCATATAAATTGAGAATTGAAGTTTTTAAATATATCAATTAGCAAAAATGAATTTTATGTTTTCAAAAATATTTATTATAGTTATCTAATTTCTCCAAACACCGGAACATAATAATTACGAAAAGTTGTTACTTAGATATGAGTTTTCTAAATGGCTAAACAACACAGCAAAACCAAGAAGAAAATAAATTCAATTATATAACTTGTCTTTATCGTCAAAATTTATTGTTGTTTTCCAAATTTGCAAGGTGTACGATTTTATTAGTTAATAATATTTTAAAGATTTTACTAGGTAAATCAAAATTAAAAGCTTAACTTTACAGATAGGCAGTTTCTTTGAAAGCAATTCTGTAATTTTGTTATCGATCTATTAGAAGTAAATTCTATTTTTTCTTAGCCCGCAGTATTTTTAGAGCCCTGTCAAAATCACATTTTTTAATTATTCAAATAGGAGCATCTGTTATGGCAGAGCGTTTAGAAGGATCTGTTAAATGGTTTAACAGTTCAAAAGGATTCGGTTTTATTCAACAATCAAATGGTGAAGATGTATTTGTTCATTTTCAAGAAATCATTAGTAATGGTTTTAAAACTTTAAATGAAAATGACAAAGTAGAATTTTCTCTTGGTAAAAGCTCAAAAGGCTTACATGCAGTAGAAGTTAAGGTGTTGAAATAAAAATACTTTTAAATCCCGGTTTATAGCCGGGATTATTTTTAACAAAGTTCATAATTTATTTCATGCAAATTTATTTTGATAATTAGGGTTTATGTGTAATTAATTATCTAAAGGAAAATGTCAATTGAGTAAAAATTATACTATTGATTATTTAATCGATGAAAAAATTATTTGTATTAGTGTTTTTGGAAGATTAGATTTTCAGAGCGCTATGAACTATTCAAAAAAAGCAATAGTTCTAGGGAAAAAGAAAGGTTGCTGTAGCTTTATATTTGATCATAGATATTCAATTTCCCCTGGAAAAGCATTGAATTTTCATACATCAGAAGATGAACTTCAGCAATTTGGATTTATAAGTTCTGATAAAATTGCTATTGTTGTTCAGGAACAAAGAGACGGTTATAAAATAGATGAACAGAAGTATAGAAATATGAGTTGGTCTATTTTAAAATATTTTTACAGTAATAATATTTCTACCGCAATAACTTGGTTAACTAAGCTTAAATAACTCAAATGGTTGATTAAATTTTATATTCTAAATAATAAAGAATTTAATTTCAAACTATTATGAAGTAAGAAAATTCTATTGAACTATTTTTAGATGAATTATATTAATTCCACATTCTTTAGATTAGTTTTGCAATTCTAAATCCAAAACCATCATTTCTCGTGTTTATTGGCAATTGAAATCTAACATCCGGAATATGTATTTAAAATTCCAATGGGTTTCCGTTTGTTTCTAATTCTTCGTAAAACCAACTTAATCCTTTTAAAATTTTAAATATTCTTTCAGATGGACTTTGTGAATTTTTCAAATATTAGCGATTTCTCAATATTAAATAATAAACAACTCGAATAAAACGAATTAGAAAACTGCAAACTGTTTAATAATTGGTTCATCCGTATTTTCAAGGATTTTAAGCCTTATTTTTGTTGTAATTAAATTATCAATTTTATGTATTCGTTTATGACCTATTGAAATACCCTCAGCAATAGTAACCCAACTTTCATTTATGAATGCCTCTACAGAATATTTAGATACTCTTTCACCTTTCGAAATATCTTCTTGAATAATAATATTCTTTATTATTTCCGGATATTCAGAAATTTTTAATTCACATATTTTTCCTATAAAATTCGCATTTGCCTTTGGATTTTTAAAACGTTTGTTTATTTCAGCTCCAAATTCATTAAATATATTTGCCGCCGTTTGAGGAAATTGGCCGGATGTATCAATTGCCATTCCAATTAACATATTTGCATTCCTGCCAACACTCGTATAATATCTATCAATTAACTCATCAGCTGAAAACAAAAGACTATCTTGATCAGCTTTCCAAAGCCATCCTCCATTCCATGCCTTCTGTTTCATATTTGGAAAATCTGCTTCAGCAGGACACCAAATTTTACCGTTCGGATCACCGTGAAGATCCGATATGTTAACCAAGCCAAGCGATGAGGTTACAGCATCCGCACGGCTCCAATGCGGATAAGGCGCTCTTCCGTCTTCATTTCCAACCCATCTAATTAAATTACGGGATTCCATCGGTCCCTGGAAAAGTACCGCGTTCGATTGATGCCGATTTAACAATTCAATGACTTCATTCGCAATACCGCCATTTTCATTTGATTTAACACCACCGTCAAACCAAATTTCAAATAATTCGCCGTATTGCGTCCATAATTCCTCAAGCTGCTTAAGTATAATGTCATTGAAATTTTCATGTTGCTCTTCATCTAACGATTGATTAAATCCCCTTCCTAAATAAGTATTTATATTTGTGTTATAATATAAACCTGGTTTAATATTGTACTTTCTGCATGATTCAATAAAATCTCGAACAATGTCTCCTTCGCCTTTTTTCCACGGAGTATTACCGATATTATAACTATGCGCTTTGGAAGGCCAAAGAGTAAATCCCGTACCGTGCTTTGCGGTGAGAACGGCATATTTGGCGCCTGCATCTTTTGCGGATTTAATCCATTGATCCGTATTCAGTTTAGAAGGATTGAATTTACATAAAGCCGGCAGAGTTTCTTTCCGGCTGTAATCAAAAGTCTCCGGTTCGAAAATATTAATATCAAGGTGTATAATTACACCTATTTCGCAATCCGCCCATTCAAGTTGAGATTTTGTCGGTAAAATGTTGTCAGTAGTTTGACTGAATAAATTTGCAGCAATTAATAATATGCTTATAATAATTATTTGCAATTGTACCTCAATAAGTATTGAATCTTAATTTATTATTTTTATCTGCTTTGATCGATATTCCGGAATAACTTTATTAATAATTAACTTTCCATTAGTATATTGTCCGTCAATAACCGTATTAAAGGGTGCATGCAATTTAAATTTTACATTCCAATCTTTAGGCCACGAAGGTAATAAATAAATACTATCTTCATCGCACTGAATAATCATTGACTGCAGCGTTTTCATAAGAACCGCGCCATGTGTTTGATCAGGAGTCCAATCATAATTTGGTCCCCAAAATGCAGGAAATCTTGATTCGGCATTTTTATTTTTTGAACGCTCAATTAAATAACTTTTAACTGTATCGGTCAAGCCCAGATAAGCAGCAAATATATCATCCTGACGCCAGCCCATATTTCCCTTATCCAATCTTTTATTATACGCATTGACTGCCAGATGTTTATTTTCACTTTGGAAATTTATAAGCTGAAACGGAAATACGGCGTAAAGTTCAGGATTTTCAATATTCATTTTCTCTTCAAATTTTTCTGCCGGCGCCAGCATTTGGATTTCATTTATTTTAAGAGTCGGCAAATCAGGTAATTTGTGTTTAACACTTTGCCAGAAATTTATCATTTCATTTCCGGCTAAGTTTTCATTTAAATTTAACAGCCTGTTGATAACTGAATGCAATCCGGCAATTTCAGGCATCGGATTGGTACATTTCCACCACGTTTCAGCTGACTGTGAAGGTTCCATTTTCAATTTACCGTTTTCTGTTTTATAATGTCTCTCAAAAAAAGTGATTACTTG
This sequence comes from Ignavibacteriota bacterium, assembly GCA_016713565.1. Classification (NCBI taxonomy): domain Bacteria; kingdom Pseudomonadati; phylum Ignavibacteriota; species Ignavibacteriota bacterium. The sequence continues at coordinate 714,227 of JADJOX010000008.1, read as the reverse complement.
ATTTGCAAATGGAAGAACATATTCTTTCAAAAATTTTTCATCCATTAAATATTCATAATAGTCTAACATTAAATAAACAAGTTCAAGTCCCGATACCCATTCGTATTTATGCCACCTGCTTTCTTGAAGTTTATCGATTCTGTTCTTAAATGGGGTTGTTCCATATGACTCGGTAAATACATCTCCCCAGAAGTAAATACATTCAGGAACAAAAATACCTTCAGTATTAAAATAAAGTTTGGTTCTATACTTAAACAATTCGGAAAGATCCTTTACATACATTTTGAATAATGACATCATTAAATCATAATCACCCGAAGTACACATTGTGTAATAAGGCAATCTGGTATTCTGCCACCAATAACCCGGTCCCCACTTTCTATAGTCAGCGTCGCCAGGTGAATCTTTGAAAGGCACATTAAATATTGAGCCATTAAATTTTATGGGATAATCTCCCCTTCCGTTGCACGCATTAATATATCTTTGTAAAATATATGCCTGCGTAATTCCAAATGTTTCCGATTTACTTTTTTCAGTATTTGTAGTGACAAATATCCAGCTTCTATTCCAAAATTCTTTCCACCATGAACAGTGATTTTGAAATCTTTGTTTGATTTCAATTTCTTCTATTAACTTTATCTTTTCTTTGAGATTATTAAGCCAAATTTTTGACGAGGAAGGATGTTCGGTAGATATGTAAATATTAAAAAGATGATTTTTTGATGAACCGGAAATTATTTTAGTATCACTTATTTTTTGAAAATTATTTGCGGTAATTATTACTCCGAATATTCTATGCTCTAATGGATCAACTCTATCAAAATTTTCCAATCCCTGCTGTTTTGCGGTAAAACTTGGACCGATAGATTTTTTATTAGAATGAAACCAGCCGATGCCATTTTCCAAATCACTTAAAACAGAATCCGGCTCAACTATTGTCGGAGCAATCTGCTTGTTTTCAATATTGTGACTGAACATAACATCGCTAACTTCAATACTGGGTAGTTTTGCCGGTTCAGTTCGCCAAAGTTCAATTTCGGCACTTACGTCAATTTCAGTATTAGCGGTAATTTCCAGATTTACAACCGGGTTATTCGCATCAACCCATAATTTAAACTCTTGTCCGGCATATTTAACTACTATTGTCGAATTTTCTAAATTTAGCGTTTGATAAAAATTCTGCAGTGGAATTTGAGGCGCGGGAGACAGTTTAAACCTGACTTTGCCTACTTTTAATAGCCTACCATTTTCGTCCCATGAGTCGGTTTTTCCAATATAAAAAATTAAATCACCATTTTCTTCTGTCCAAACATTTAATCCAATATCTCCATTACCGGTTGGCATTGACCCATTGTAGTCTTTGCTTGGACTATCCCACGAAACGCTATAATTATTTAGATTACTTAATACATTTGATGATATAGAATTATTATTTTGCCCAATTAATGCATGAGAAAAAAATAAAATTATTATTAGAAAAAGATTTCGTTCTTGCATAATATTAATATAATTTAAGTTTTTGCTAAAAACAAATCTGCAAATTAAAAATTCAATTCAACTGAATTCTAAATTTTATAATTGCTTACTTTGTTAATTTTCAAATTGAGCAAACCAACAAAGAAACCATTACGAAAATCAATTTGAAGATTTTAAATACCCCTTTGATACAGTCAAAAAGAGTCCCAAATGCAGAATTTTTGGTTATCTAGGGACTAACCGATAGATAATATTCCTAAATTATCTTAATCAGAAATTAATTTTTTAAGCTGCTTTTTGAATTTTAACAGGAAAGATTAATTTAAATGTTGTTCCTTTTCCAAACTCGCTTTCAACTTTTATCTCACCACCAAGAAGGTCTATATATTTTTTAGTTATTGCCAATCCTAAACCGCTTCCCTGAAAATCTTTTGTGAATCCTTCACTTAATTGTTTAAACTCCTTAAAAATAAGTGGAATATCATTTTGCTTAATGCCAATTCCACTATCAATAACTTTAATAATTAGTTTAGGTTTATCTTCCATGTATTCAACATTAGAAGTAACAATAATTTCTCCTTCTTTTGTAAATTTTATAGCATTATTTATTAAGTTTTCAATAATAACATTAAACATACCTTCATCAATCGAATAGATATATTTGTCAGCGTGGAGGTTTAAATTTAGTCTTAATTTTTTTCTTTCCGCCAGTCCTTTGAAATTTTTATAAGTATCTGTTATTCTTTCAATCAAATCAATTTCCTTTATATTTACCTCAACCATATCCGATTCAACCCTTGCTAAATCAAGTACTAGACTTAACGTATTAAGCAGTCTTTTTCCTGTTCGATTTATTCCTTCAGCCATTTCCTGTGCTTCTTCATCTTCCAATATTGATTGCAGCAAATCAGAATAACCCAAAATTCCCACCAATGGTGTCCTTAATTCATGACTCATATTTGCTAGAAAAACTGATTTTGCTTTGTTTGCAATTTCTGCATTATCTAATGCGACTGATAATGCCTCTTCAGTTTTCTTATGTTCTGTTATTTCTTTTTCAAGTTTAATTGTTCGATCACTGACTAATTTTTCAAGATTTACTTTATGATTAGTTAACTCAATTTCATTAGACCTAAGTATTTTTTCAATTTCCTCCTTTTGTAATATTGTATCTTTTAGAATAAAATTATCCTTTCGCTTTTTTCTATAAAAATAAAGAATTAAGAAAGCAATAATTACAACCAAAAACGAAAATATTGATATAGCTGTTTTCATCATGATTTCAAATTCTTTTTCCTTATTTAATATTACAATTTCGTTTTCTTTATTTTCAAGCTCTTGTTTTATTTCTAAACCTGCGGTTACTTTTAAGTTTTCTTTTGATTGAATCAAATCTTTCAATTTTATAACATTATTTAGTTCATTATATGCTTCTTGGTAGTTACGAAATTTATTATTTGCTTTAGCTAATATTTCTAAATAATCTTTTTGATCTTCTATTGCTCCAACTAACTCAAATTCCTTAACAGATCTTTTTAAGTAGTCTATTGCTTTGTGTAAATAATTAACTGTATCTTTTATGTTTTTATCTTCATTCATCGCTAAATATAGTTCGCCAATATTTCCATATTGATGAGCAACTCCGTATTCGTCATCCAATTTTTTCGCAAATTTTAAGGATTCGTAAAAAGCTGATTTTGCTTCTGAATATCTTTTAAGTTTTGTATATGGGATTCCAATATTTCCCAATGCAATTGAGTAATTAAATTCATCATTTTCCTGATTAAAAAAATCTATTGCCTTGTTATAATAGAAAATTGACTCAGAATATTTCCTTAATTCGTTATATTCGATACCCAGATTATTGTATTGTGTCGCCATCTTACTTTTATTGTTTAGTTTTACAGCTATTTCAAGAGCTTTTTTATAATAGTCAATGGCTTTATCGTGCTGATTAAAATTACTGAACAAAACTCCCATATATCCATATGAATTTAAGACACCATCCGGTTTATTTAACTCTTTAAATAAGTCCAGCGCATTATCAAAATGACTAAAAGATTTTGAGAAATCTGAAAGGCTGAAATAAGTAATACCCAAATAGCTTTCAGTTTTAGCTTGACCGTCCAAATCATTTAGTTCAATAAATAATTGTAGTGAAGATTTATGTTGTTTCAGCGCTTCTTCAAACGATCCTTTATTTCTTAGAGCTTCACCTTTATTGTTTAGCGCTTTGGCTTTTCCAATTTTCCAATCAATTTTTTCTGAAAGTTTTATTGATGAATCGGCAAAAATTATGCTTTTTTCAATGTCAATCGGTGCTAAATTCCATGAAATTTTATTAAGGAGGTTAACTTTTGAAGTGTCATTTTTTTCTTTATTAAGTTTGTATATAAGGCTGTCAACTAATTTATTATTTGTTTCCGATGCTAAGTCAACGGTTAATAATAATGTTTTAGCATTAATGGCAGCACTACACAATGCGCAATATGATATTGCAACAATGGCATAAAAATTCATTAAAAATCTAAAATATTTTAATTTGCCTTTCACTTAATAGCTTTAATAGTTAAAAATTATCACTCTATTATCGAAAAATTCTTTTCTGTAATTAATAAAATTGATTTGTTTTATACCATTTTGATCATTTTAATAAACACTAATTTGTTTGTAATAATTGTTGTTTTAACCGCTTTTTTTTGATTAAAAACATAATTTTAGGGTGTGCTCCACATCACTAAAGTTAAAACTTAAAGTACCGAAAGTAAAGGCAATTAAAAAAAAAATTAACAAATCAAATGGAGCAGTTTATGAAGAAATTCTTAGGTCTAATTATTCTATCACTTTTTTTTGTAATCGGATGTCAAGAAAACGACGGAATTTTAGAATCATCAAACAACGTTGATAACTTATCTTTAAGCAAAAGCAGACCTATATTCCCGGACACACAAAAATTGGTTACTACTTCAGATGTAACAGATGCTAAATTAAAATATACAAAAACATTTACGGTTGATGGAATAAAAGGGGGTAAACTTTTCGTTGATTATAACGGGACAAATTCACTTGGGCAAAAAGTAAATTTATCGGCAAGTTTAACCATTCCTAGAAATGCTTTCCAAGGAACACTTACATTTGATATTATATTTGATCTGGAAAACTATGGAGTTGAATTATATCCTTCTCCATTTACATTTGATATTCCTGTTACTCTTAATTTATTGTACTCAGGTATGGATTTAACCGGAATTGATCCAAATTCATTTAAATTTGATTATTTAGATGGCGAACCATCAGTATTGAAATATGATTATATAAAAATAGATATTGCAAATAAATTCTTAGAAGTTTCCGGCGCTCAAATTCCTCACTTTTCTCGTTACGGCTGGACAAGAACAACTAATTAAATGCCAAACTAAATTTAATCCCACTATAATACTAACTTATAGTGGGGTTTTTATTTAAAGCCTATCAAATATATTCATTCGTAAAAAAATTATTATAAAATAAAGTCATTCATCTAATAGATTAAAAATCTTTTAAGCTGACAACCAAATAATTAAACACCGGCTGCTTGCATTAAATTTAGAAAAGGATTGTTATGTACTTATTGGAATACTGAAAGTTGGGCTTAGCGTTGTAGCTTAGAGTAGATGAATATATTAGAATTTAACTACTTATTAATAACGCAAAATTGCTAAATTAAATTATTACAATTCACAAATACTTATCTATCCAATGATTTTATAAATTAAGTGTAGTAAATGAATTAACAAATAACCCGTTAAAACGACAAAATGTATTTTGAATAAATAGGTTATATTCTTAAATTTGACATATTATCTGATATTTTTCAATACTCCAATAAAATGTTAAAAAAAATCACAATATCCATTTTCATATTACAGATTTTTGTTTACATTCAAAGTACAACAATAACTTGGGGATTATATTTCATTTTTAAGGATTATATAACTGAAAAATATTGTGAGAATAAAAACAATCCCATGTGTGGCGGGAAATGCCAAATAGCAAAATTTGAAGGCGGAACATCCAAAGAAAAAGCACTTCCTAAATTTGAGCCTCGTTTGCCGGAAATAAATCCATTTTTAGTAAATAAGCTTATATCAAGTCAAAATTTACAAGTAATAATTAAATCATTTCCTCCTGTTATGGTAGAAGAGGAAACAGATGGTTACTCTTTAATATTATATAAACCTCCTAAAAATAATATCCTTTCTTAAATATTATAAAATAAATAATTATACAATTTCTGTAAAATTTAATTTATCAATAATTAAATAACCATTGCATTTATTTTTTGTATAATTTTTTTGAAATTTAATTAAAAATTTAATAAAAGGATATTTTATGCTATTTCATAGAATACTTAAAGGAATTTTATCTGATAAGGAATTTTCATTTTATTTTGTAAGTAAATAATTTTGAAGAATGTATTTTTTTTGAGTCTATTAAATTCTAATTTATTTTTTTATGCACAAATTATACCATTTTCTGTATCTAATGCAAAATATTACTTAATATTAATAATGAACATTTTAATTTAAGATATAATCCAATAGCCTCCCTTACTTGAATATTTAGTCATATCCGGTTGTGCATGTCGATATCATATAATTAAAAATACTTTTAAAATTATTTATGCCCGCCGGCGAACAAGATTATTCTTAAAATTCTTTGATTCCATATTTCAACAATCTCCAAATCTAAAATTATCTCCCGGATATTTAGCTCCTCAGATAGAGCCGGTGTGTTTAAACGGCAACCTCTCCTATAGTTGAGTTATTTTTAAATTGTGTTGATTTGGATTGCATTAAAAAGAAAATACTAATCTAAAATGTCATAAATTTATAATTTTGGAGAGGGTTTTATTCTAGTACGCAATTAGCATTCCGACTGCCCATAACCACTTCAGAGCGAAAATATATTATTGAAATTACGTACAAAAAGTTGACACTAATTCGACTTTCCCAAATGATGCGAAGAAATGTAAGTAACTTATGTAAAAGTTTCAAACCCAACTTAAATAAAAACTTTTGTGGTAAGTTCGCATATTTAGCTTACCATTTCTTTTGTTACCCATTATAACTTTTTGTGAAATTCAAATAACTCATACAGAAAATTACTATAAAATAAAAAATACTAACGATATGATAATCTTCTAAAAAATAGGATGGATTTGATGAGTAATTCAACATTTTTATTGGGTAGGAATAAGGTAGTAGAACTGTCAGTCCACCTCTGCCATTCAAGAGTATCGCAAAAGCAATTCCTGTGAGTCCAATTCCAAAATTGACAATTAAATTTTTAAGCCTGAAACTCAACCAAAAATGAATTGCTATAATAGACAAAACACCAATAAAAAACTTAGTAAGAAAAATAACTATTTCAATCCAACAGGGATTAAGCTCTAAAAAATTTAATTGTTGTTTGTAAACACCTAACAAGCATCCATTGGCTAATGTGAATAAAACAAAAAGTATGAAATAAATGCTAATCAAAGAAAATACAAATAGGTATTTGCTAAGAAAGAAACTGCTCTTTGAAATGGGTAAAACGAATATGTGTTTCCATGAATTTGACTTATGCTCGACATCGAAAAGTAAGCCGATAATAAGAATGATAAAAAGTGGCGTAAATAAGGTTATGCCATTAAATGATCTGATGAAAATCTCTTTCCATGGGTTTTCACCCGTTTTCGGGATAAATAATTCCCAGTTGTAGGCATAAGTGATAAAAATGGTAAACGGTATAATTGCAGCCCCAATAAAAGTCAGCCATAAAGCATAAGTGTTTTTTGATTTAATTATTTCAGCAGAAAATGCCTTACTTATTGATGACATGTTAATTATTAGTGATTGTTAAAAATATTTCTTCTAAGTTGTTGGTGGTTACATGAAAATGATAAATATCTAATCCTTCATAGACAAGTGCTTTGCATATCTTAGATACCTGCTCTCTGCTTTGAAATACTATTTGTATACCTTTTCCATTATTATAATTTATCTTATAATCATTATTTAAAAGAGAAAAGGCTCTTTCATTATCATTTGTTTCAATTTGAATTAATGAATTCTCATTTGGCAGATTGTGCAGTTCATTAATTGTTCCCTGAAATATCAATCTGCCTTTATTGATAATTCCTAAGTGTGTTACAATTTTTTCAATTTCAGAAAGTAAATGGCTTGAGATTAATATTGTTGTTCCATATTCTTTGTTTAATTTAACAAGTAGTTCTCTTGTTTCTATCATTCCCTGAGGATCAAGTCCGTTTGTAGGTTCGTCTAAAATAAGTAATTTAGGTTCTGATAAAAGTGCTAAAGCTAAACCCAAACGTTGCTTCATACCCAATGAATATTCTTTAACTTTTTTCATCGAAGAATTTGATAGTTTAACAATTTCCAAAACTTCATTAATCCTTTTATAAGAAACATTTTTGATTTTTGTTGTTATTTGCAGGTTGTCAAATCCCGTTAAATGTTCATATAAGGAAGGCATTTCAATCATTGCACCAATATTTTGAAAAATCCACAGAGATTCAGTCGTAATTGATTTGCCAAAGAGTTGTATGTTACCAATATTTGGTTTAAGCAATCCAAGTAATAATCTGATTGTCGTTGTTTTCCCTGCTCCATTTGGACCTATAAAACCATAAATATTTCCTTCTTCAATCTTTAAGTTTATGTCATCCACTACTAATTGATTTTTTATAAATCCGAAATTAAGATTTTGAGTTTGGATTATTGCCATTTCATTTTTTTTGTAGATTTTTTAAAAAAATTTCAGTTAAAGTACAACTTATTGTTTAATAATATAGTAATATTTTTTTTAATATAAATATTGCATGTAGTTAAATAATTGTTGAGTACAAAACTCAAATTATTTTTACTATGTAACTTTATTGGCAAGTCCAATTATATAAAAATTCTTAAAATTTATTTTTGTTATAATCTTTTTATAGATAAAAATAAAATATTCTTCACTTTATAAAATATTCATAAGGATTAATTTAATTTTTCTCTTCAAATGAAGTAAATCCATTATCTGTAAATATTATATAATCCAACACTGATATATCAATATTTTTACCTGCCTCAGCTAATTTCTTAATTATTGAAATATCTTCTCACGATGGTTCAATATTGCCGGATGGATGATTGTGGGCAATTATAATACTTGAACAAGTTGCGACTATCGCTCCTCGAAATACTTCCCTGGGATGGACTAAACTGCTATTTAACAACCCTTCTGATATTATCTCAAAGCCTATTACCTGATTGCTTGAGCTTAACCAAAAACTACAAACTTTTCTTTAACCTCACATGTAAATAGAAAATTGAAATTCTCATAGATTGTTGAAGGTGATGTAATTTTAACTTGACGATCTTTAAGTTCGGGATAAGTTTCGCTGGTATCTTTAAATTTCCAATTGATTGTTTTAATGCATTGTTTCAATGGATGCACATTTGATTGTTGATAAGGTAGTTTAATTAGAAATCTTATATTAATAATTCAGTTTTATTTAGTAACACTGTAATATTCCTCATCTGTAACAGGCTGCAACCAGATTACATTTCCTTCATCAATATTCAAACTGACCGCTATATGTGAAAATTCACTATCTGGTGTCGCTCCATGCCAATGAATCATATTTGGCAAAATCTCAACATAATCGCCTTTTTTTAATAATTGTATTTGCTGACCTTTTGCTTGGTAGTATCCTTGCCCGCTAGTTATAAAAAGAAGTTGTCCCCCCGGATGAGAGTGCCAATAAGTCCTTGATTTAGGTTCAAAGGTTACAAGTCCATATCTAGTATTAATACTACTATTATTAGTTCCCATCATATTAAGCCAAATTGAACCCGTAAAATTTGGGCTTTCAACTTTTTCACCTTTAGGAAATATTGTATCGGATACTTGTTCTGAAAGTTTATTCTGTTGAGTAGCTGCACAACCAATTATTAAAAACATTATCAACATTGTGATAAATTTTATTTTCATATTTACCTTTTTCATTTTTTATAATTACTTAATAAATCATTTAAGACTTCTTCTGCAGCTTGTATTTCATTATTACCTATCACTGAGCTAATTATTTGCAAAAATTCATTCAATTGATGCGGTGTAAATCCTTGAACTAAACAAATTTGAAAATGTGAACGAAGCATTGGCTCAACACCACCAATACTGGCTAAAACAGATATTGTTATCAATTCTCTTTCTGCAAATGTTAGAACATCTCGTTCAAAAATATCAGCGAATAAATGTTCTTTTAAAAATATTTCTATTATTGGCGCAAATTCAGCATATCCGTTTTTCAACTCAGATTGTGGTTTTCCGGTTAATTTTTCTAATATCGCTTTACCTCTCTCATATTTACTTTCTGTTTCATCAATTGGTGAAGCCTCTATCCCAATATTATCAATTATCCCTTTAGATCTTCTCTCATCAAGCACTTCCATAAAAGTTTGTAATCCTCTTATACTTCTGGGGAAGCCGCAATATGCATAAAGATGTACCAATAATTCTTTAATTTCATTTATTGTAAGGCCATCATCTAATCCGTTGTTTAATACCAATTTTGCATTTTCTAGATCACCCTTGGCGGTATAAGCCGAAATTTGAATGATTCTTTGCTGTCTTGCTGATAATTGCATACTGGTTTCATTTTTGTTTTGGCCAATAATATTGTTACAAAAGCTAATTAAAAATATTATCCATATAACTATTTTGAATGATACTCTATTTATCATTTTTTATAAAGTCTAATTAGTAATATTTTTCTATTGAAAAGTATTTCAAAACTTTTCATTTGCTTCAACTGCTTTTTCAATTACATCCAATCTATCTTTTTTAGGATCGGGTTTACTAATAGATTTTCCATCTCGTTGAAATTCCATAATTTCATTTTTTGATATATCATAAATTGGCCAATACGGTACTCCTTCACTGTTGGGGTTGCCGGTTTTAGCAAAATTTACCCAATATGAATTCATTATCTGAGATACTTCCTTGTCTTTATCCGATATTGTGTCAATTCCCCATCGTGCATTTAAATTGTTAAAAACATAGGCAATTTCTGAACCATGCGGAGCACCAAAAAGTAGTCTTTCATGTATTGATTCCGGGACGTAAGAAAAAAGATAAACATACGCTGAATCACCCGCTCTTGCCCAAGTTTTAGCTGTAAATCTTGCAGGTTCAGCCCACACCTTATCTGTATTGACCATTGTAAGCATTTCCGCTAATTCAACTTTACCGTTTGGATCATACACTGCATTCATTTCGTCTCGCAAATTGCCAAATAAATTTTTCAGTTCCTCCTTTGTATTTGCATTTATAAATCCGGCTGAAACTTCGGCACTATTTGATCCTATTATTATAGGTACACGTTTTTGTCTTCCATTTTCATAACAAACTTCAGCAGTTTCAACAACCATTTTTCCATCTAGGATTGGTCCTGAGTAAATGGCAACGCTACCCTGATCATTACTTTCTTGACCACCGTCTACAATTTCTTCCACACTTAGTGCTCGTAATTTAGCAAGTGCAACCGCATCTGAACCATCAATACCATGTTTAAGTGCAAAGTTAATTCCTATTGTTTCAGCTGAAACCGGATAATAAGGGTCTGCATTTTCTTTATTAATTGGGCGCCCGGTAAGCACACCATCTCGTCCCCACCAGATTCTATAATCGCTTTATGAAATAATCCATTTGCCGATGGTATTGAAAGAAGCGAATGAACAGCAACACCGCCTGCTGATTCTCCAAATATTGTAATATTGTTCGGATCACCTCCAAATGTAGAGATATTTTCATTCACCCATTTGAGAGCCGCAATCATATCCATATACGCATAGCTTCCTTTTGGTTCTTCTGGATTTTCTATACTTAAAGCCGGAAATGCAAAATGTCCTAATCGACCAAGACGATAATTAAATGTTATTAAAATAATACCTTGTTTAGCAAATGCACTACCATCTGTAAGTTGACCAGAGCCACTACCACCTACAAAACCACCACCATGTATCCAAACCATTACCGGAAGATTTGATCCTTTTTTAGTTTCTTTGGGAATCCACAAATTTAGATAAAGACAATCTTCGGATGAGCCTTCAGCTATAGTTCCAGACCCTCTAGGCCAACCAGCTTGTGCACAATTCGATCCATATTCGGTTGCATCAAATATTCCTTCCCAAGGAACTACAGACTGCGGAGGACGCCAGCGATATTCGCCTACTGGCGGAGCTGCATAGCGAATTCCTTTAAAAATTGAGACTTCTCCTTCATTAATACCACGTAAAATTCCAGAAGTTGTTTTAATATTTGGCGTATAAACCAGTACAGCACTTTTTTCTATTGTTTGTGCATTTAGAGAAAATGCTATTAAAAATAAAATAAATTCGAATATTATTTTCTTCATCGTAAATTTTTTTTGTTACTGATTTTATTTATTTATGAATACAACGTAATAGAAAACTTGAAATAATATTTAAAGTAACTTCCCAAATTCACAGCATTGTTCGTTTAATACTTGTTACCTAACCCAACTATCAAGCTGATCTATCGTTATATTGAAAAAACGTTTGTCTTTGTTCAAGGAACGCATAGCTGACATTTCATTATCACTTAACTCAAAGTCGAAAATATTTATGTTTTCATTTATATGTACTGGATTTTTAGAACATGGAATTGCAGAAAAACCTTCTTGCATATGCCAACGAAGTATAGTCTGTACGATACTTTTTCCATGTGCATCAGCTATTTTTTTTATCACCGGGTCGGATAGTAATCCTTTGTCGCCATGTCCTAAAGGGTACCAACATTCAATAATTATATTGTAAGGTTTAACCCACTCTCGTATGTCATTTCGCTGCGCATATGGATGACATTCGATTTGCAACGCAACTGGTTTAATTTTCATACTATCAACAATTGAATGGAAGCGTTCTTTGCTTGCATCAAAATTACTGATTCCTAACGAGCGTACTTTGCCCAACGCAACCGCTTTTTCCATATCTTTCCATGCATTGATATAATCACCAATGGGCTGATGAATATAAAGCAAATCGATGTAATCTATCTGAAAGCGTTTTAATATAGTATCGATGGATGCAATCGTTTTGCCATTTGCATAATCAGAAACCCATAATTTGCTTGAAATAAAAAATTCTTCACGGCCAATGCCGCTTTCTCGCATTGCTTCACCAACAGCTCCTTCAACCCGATAAGCAGTCGCACAATCAACATGACGAAAACCATTTTTAAAAGCTTCAAGGCATGCTGTCTTTGCGTCTTGATATGAGATTGCAAAAGTACCAATTCCTATTTGGGGCATTTCCATTCCATTGTTCAATTTTAAAGTTGGTACATTTTTTATATCTTGTGAATTAATATTAATCGTACTGACGAAAAACAAAACTACAATAAATAGACTAAAATAATTTTTTGCTGTTTTCATTTTTTCCCTTATAATTTTTTGGAACTATTGCACTCCTCATTCTCAAAATCACTTTATTATCGTTTTGAATACCGATTCTTATTGAACATTTGGGGTAAGCAGCTTAGTAAATGATAGTGAACCTAATTTCCAATTGTCACTGTGTTTTATGTAAACTTCAGTAACCTCAAAGTGATTTGTTACTTCATTTCCACCTACAATTGCCAGTAACGTAATTTTATTTAGTAGTATAGCAGTATTATCAATAATATTTACGGATACTTCATGTATATCGGCATGCTTATACCAAATTCCGCCGCTTTTAATAATATTAAGTTCTTGTACTTTGCCCCAAGCTCCACCCATATGCACGAACATGGACTTTTCATGGAAGAGTGAATCGAGCTTATCTACATTTTTGTCTGACATCCACTGCCATTTATCCTTGGAAAGTTTAATAATATTCTGCTCTTCATGAGAATTTTGTGCGATTAATAAATTTACTGTTATGAGTGTCATAAATAGTAATATAGTTTTTGTTTTCATTGTATTATCCTATTTGATTATTGAATAATCATAAATATTTATCAAAGAATTCTTTGAGTTTATTCATCGCCTGATCTACATACTCCGGGATATAATATGTTTGAATGTGAGTCGCTCCATCAATCAAAAATAATTCTTTTTCGTTTGTGCCAGTTGCAAGTTTAAATGCGCTTTCAGTCATGTAATATGTATCGGCTTTATTTCCGGCTATCATTAACAATGGTTGATTAATTAAATTCATATTGGTAGTTGCATCAAAAGCCATAAGATCAAGCAGACTGCTTGCGGTATATCTAAACGTCGAATTTGGGTGTGCATGAGTTCTGTTATAATAATAATGACCTTCGCGGTATAAATCAAAAGGCATTTTATCAGCCATCTCATCTGTTGTTTTTATATTTGCAATATAACTTACTTCTCCTCCTGCCGCCTCCAGCGAACGAGCTTCCGAAGCTTGTTTTAAGCGTTCTTGAATTGTTGCAATCTGTGAATCTCTAAATCCATTTCGTCTAACCAATCCGGAATTAAACATGCTTAAGGTAGCAATAGCTTTAAATCGTTTATCTGTTTGAGCAGCTGCCAAAGAATAACCGCCTCCGCCACAGATTCCTAATAATCCAATCTTCTCTTTATCTACACCTTTATAAAGTGATATAAAATCAGCCATCCCTCGTATATCTTCAATTCTATTTGCCGGTTTATCCACATTCCGAGGTTCACCTCCACTTGCGCCTTGGAATGAAGCGTCTGCAACAATTGCGATATAACCTATTTCTGCTAATCGTTGTGCATATAATCCAGCTACTTGTTCTTTAACACCTCCATTTGGATGTGCCACAACAATGGACGGATATTTTTTCAATAAATCATAATTTGGAGGTGTATAAACATTTGCAGAAATTTCATTGTTATTCAATATATATTTTACTTGATGGATATTTACTTTCCCAGGAATATTTTCAATTATTGCACCATCATAAACAAGAGTAAATGGATTTTCTATTTTATTTTGTCCTGAGACATTTACACAAAGTGTCATTAGAATACCTATTAATACTTTATTTAAAAAAACTTTTTTCACAACTTATTCCTAGAATATTTTTTGTTAATACATTTTATTTATTAATATTTTTATAAGTCAACTTTTCTGCTTCCAAGCCACTTAACCATTACAGGATCACGATGATCAAAAAAACTGCTTGTCTTCGTATCAAGTCTTGTTATTGCTTCCATATCTTCTGATGTCAGTTCAAAATCAAGACATCTAAAATTTTGCTCTATTCTATCTTGATTAACTGATTTTGGTATTGCTACTATTCCTCTCTGCGTTAACCATCTAAGTACAACTTGAGCCACAGATTTATTATTTTTATTTCCAATTTCTGATAATAATTCATTAGTAAATAAATTATTCTTGCCTTCAGCAAACGGTCCCCATGATTCTAATTGAACTCCATTTTCTACCAAGAACTTCTGCGCTTCAATTTGTTGATTAAAAGGATGTGTTTCAATTTGATTTACTGCCGGTACAATTTCATTGAACATAATAATATCCATTACACGATCCGGATGAAAATTACTAACACCTATTGCTTTTACTTTACCATCTTTATAAAGTTCTTCCATCGCTCTCCATGAACCATGAACATCCCCATAAGGCTGGTGAATTAAGTACAAATCCAAATATTCAAGCTGTAGTTTTTCCAATGATTTCTCGAACGCTTTTTTTGTTTTTTCATAACCAGTATCTTGAACCCAAAGTTTTGTAGTTATAAAAAATTCTTCTCTTGTAATTCCACTTAATTTAATCGCATTTCCAACAGCAGTTTCATTCATATAAATTGCTGCTGTATCTATTAGTCTATATCCCGTTTCAATTGCTTGAAGTACACTATTTTCACATTCATTTAGATCGGTTACTTGAAAGACTCCAAATCCAAGTATTGGCATTTCAATGCCGTTATTTAATTTACTGAATTCATTTTTTTTCCTATTTATTTTAATCTAATTTCTTTTTCGCAAACCAATCTGATAATAAATCTGCAATATCTAAATTGTTCAAATCTGAAAATGGGAAATGCGTATTTCCCTTAATTCCAATATCCGGCAAATGAACAACAGTTACATCTCCTCCATATTTGTTTACGGCATCTCTCCATAACATTGCCATTTCTAATCTCACTCTCCATCCATCCTGACCAGGATTACTATTTGGTTTTTCTGGTATAAAGTCACCATAATAAATTACAATTGGAATTTTTGTAAGTTTAAGAAATTCATTCATTGGAATGCCAATTGCTTCAAGTGTTCCTCCTGAACTGGACATTGGTTTAGACATTTCATTTTCCGGAAAGAGAAAACCACTTCCGGGTTCATAAGAAACAATTGCTTTTACATTTTGATTCTTCAAAGCAGTAAGCCAACCCATTCCACCGGAATGTGAATGCGTTATCAGAATTGCGTTTCCAATTTTATTGAATAATGCAGAAACCGCATCAGCATTTACATTTACATCAATCTGTCCAATACTTGGAGTCATAGCACGGAAATATTGGTCAAGGGTAGAAGAGTCGCGTGCAAATTGTACACCGTCAAAATAATTTGGCCACACTCCAATTCGGAACGTACCAAACCATTGCTGTTCATCGGGAATCGGTTCTATTTTTGCAGAAACTGTGCTGCGTCCGGCGTTTCCTCTGCGCGGCTGATCAATTATATAAACTGGGAAGTTTCTTCGTAGAAATATATTTTGAAATCCTTCGCGTCCATCCGGAGTTGTTTCCCACGTTTTCGAAAACTGTCCGAAACCATGCCACATAACTAAAGGATATTTTTTTGCATTTATTGGGATTTGATAATAAACATACGCATGATCGCCATGGAAAGTTTGACCTTCCGGAGTTGGTTTGTATGGATCGAAATTACCGGAATTTTTAATTACTTTTCCGCCAACTGTAAAACTTCCTTGCTGCTGAATTATTAAAAAGTCTTGATTCATTGAACTGCAAGCGGATATAAAAAGTATTGTCACAAATAAAATCTTATTTTTCATAAAACTATTTTCCTTAAATATTCATAATTCTTACTTATTGTAATATCCATAAATCTGTAGTGGTAATAACAATATTTTTCATCTTAAATATAATATCTTGTTTTTGCGAAAACGGTATATGAATTACAGTATTATCTACCATTTTTACTTATTATCTTATGGTTTATTGCAAAAATCAGTTATAAATAATTAAGTTTGATTAAAAATAAATTGAGATTTATGCAAAAAATATTTAAATATAATACTGTTAAAGATTATAATGATTTAAATAATCATAAAACCCTTCATCCATTGGTAAGTGTTATTGATTTTTCAAAAGCACCTCCACGTTCTTGGGGCGGTAAGAAATCCGTAAAATTATATTTTGGTTTCTATTGTATTTTTTTAAAAGAAATTAAATGCGGCAACTTAAAATATGGTTGTAATTATTACGACTATCAAGAAGGTACATTAGTATTTCTAGCGCCTGGTCAAGTATTGCAAATTGAAAACGATGGGAAAGTCTATCAGCCAAAAGGCTATGCTCTTGTTTTTCACCCAGACTTAATCTATGGAACTAATTTAGCAAAAAGCATTAATGATTATAATTTTTTTAACTATAGTGTTAATGAAGCTTTACACTTGTCAGATCGTGAGAGACAAATTATAATGGATTGTTTTTTAAAGATAGATTTTGAATTAAATAACAGCATCGATAAACACAGCAAAAAATTAATAAGCTCAAATGTTGAACTTTTTCTAAATTATTGTGAACGATTTTATGATCGTCAGTTTATAACAAGAGTTAATGCAAACAAAGGTGTTTTGGAAAAATTTGAGGAGCTTTTAAATAATTATTTTAATTCAGAAAAACCTTTACAAATTGGCTTACCAACAGTTACTTACTTTGCAGATCAACTTCATTTATCTTCAAATTATTTCGGCGATTTAATAAAAAAAGAAACCGGAAAATCAGCAAAAGAATATATCCAAAATAAAATAATAGATATTGCTAAATCTAATATCTTCAATTCTGATAAAACTGTAAACGAAATTGCATACCAATTAGGTTTTAAATATCCTCAACATTTTTCTAGACTCTTTAAAAATTTATCTGGTTTTACACCCAGTGAGTATAGGTCGCAAAATTAGATTTAATCAGTTAATTATAAATTATTTTTCAATCAGCGGAGCTTAACAAACCATTGCATAGAAGCTGTTATTGAGGATGGAGTTTTTAGACTGGCTGAACTGCGATGCAAAATTTAGTAGTTAATAAATCCCTTCTCTGAGACTGCATTCATCACCAAGATCTAGAAGTGTTTTTCCATTGAGGACTTGATTATTTTCAACAAAAGCCTCAGAACCGGAGCTAATCTTTTTAAGGTCTATTTTTGAATTTTACAATGAAAATTATCAGATATTTGATGCAACCTTTTTAGATCGCAACAATAGAAATTTTAATATTTATTTCGCTAAAATCATTTTCTTGCTTTCTAAGAAATTGTTTACTTTCATTGTATAAAAGTAAACACCGCTTGCAAAATTTGATCCGCTAAATTCTACATCATAACTTCCCGGAGTTTTTATTTCGTTCACTAATTCCTTTACTTTTCTTCCCAACGCATCATATATCGTAATATTTACATTTCCCATTTCTTCTATTGTATAATTTATTATTGATGTAGGATTAAACGGATTCGGGTAATTTTGAAATAATGCAAATTCATTAGGTAAATAATTTATATGGTCTGTTAGATCAGTAAGAATCCATTGTTCTTCATATTCAAAACCAATTTTTAGAATATAATTATTGTTTTTTGATGTGCCTATCACAGTTTGACCAATTATATTTTTAATTTTTCGATTTTCACTGGTTAAATTGCCTGCTCCATTAAAAAATACACTTTGCTTAATTTTGTATTGTGCTTCCAAATTTCCATTTTGCAAAAACGTAAAAATTATACCGAGAACAATTTTAATGCCGATTTGTTTATTCATTTACAACTCCACTATATATAGTATTCTTTGGTAAGATTTAATTCATTAATTTAATCCATAACTTTTGTTCCATTTTTTCTGAAAATTTTATTACTGAATCTTATTTCCAGGTAAATTTGGACTTTTAATAACGACATTACTACTACCTTCAATTAAAATATTTGTTCCTTTTATTGTAATATCTCCATTCTTCAATAATGTTATTGATGCATTCCCACATTTTATAGATATTTCATCTACCGCTTCAAGGGTAATTTTATTTCCTGCACTTATTCCAGTATTCAAATTACTTTGTATATTCAAGTCTTTGCTAGATGCTAATCCGGCATTGCCTTGGCTTTGAATATTGAAATCTTTTCCCGACGTCAATCCTAAAAAATATTGACTTTGTATATTCAAATCTTGACCGGATATGAGTTGCATATTATTTTGACTTTGCATATCTAAAGTATTACCAGATAACAAAACTATATAGCTTCCACCTACCAAATTCAAATTATTTCCAGATTCAAAAGACATACTGCTGCCGCTTTTTACATTTAAATTAACCTCATTTAAGATATTGCCGTTTGTTAAATTATATCCATTCATGTTTATATCCTGTGTAGCAGTGTGGTTGCCAAGATTATCTCCTAATCCACTATTTAGCGCGGCTGTTGTTTGAATACTGCCATCGGGAAATTTAAATCCACCATTTGTAGAAAGTATCGTTCCATTCACTTCCAATTTTTCATGTGGATCTGTTGTGCCAATTCCAGTATTACCATTTCCAGGGAAAAAATTAGTTTCACCTTTTACCTGCTTGGAATTAAGACTATATGATGTTGAAGTTAATTCAATACGCGGCTTCATCTCGGACTCGTTTGATATAGTAATACCAAGCCAATAAGGATCGTCAAAAGAAAGGTTTAGCGGACTTACGCTACCTAGAATAGCATTTATAATACCATCAGTTACGGATAGATTTTGTGTTTCCTCCCAAATTGCTGTGTCCCCTAATAAATCGTCATAGACTTTAAATGTTATTAAGTAATCACCATTTGAAACGAGTTGCCCATTATTATTTAGCAAAATACCTTGGTAGCTCAGAGTCTTCGGTATTTGCGCTTGCAGAGAACTTGTATGTATTAAATTACATATAAAAAAAAGAATCAAAAATGATTTCATATTTTCTCCAGTTGCTTAATGCCTAATTAACATTAATCTTCAGGATATTATTAAAAGTGAGATTCAATGGAGGATTTTAAAAGGGCAAATAAAAACAGAATTTATCCTCATATCAACCTCAAGAAAAATAATAAGTAATTGTATTTGGAATGCAATGAGAATTTAATACTATTTATCTTATTTTACAATATTCGCTTTTTGACCAATACTCAAATTGATTTAAGTCAATTTGCTAATCTTTAATGAAAATAAATAACAGAGTGTTATGGTGTTCAAGCAATAGGCTTGAAAATAGGATTTGAAATAAATGTTCTATTGAAATATTTGAAATTATCTAAATTTTATTTTGTACAAAACTTAAATTAATCAGAACGGTAAAATAATTTTATTGGTTATAAACATCTACCAGTGGATAAATAAAAAGCCCAATCTTCTCTTCCTCTTTTCCTTGCTTCTTCAACTGCTTTTTCAAATTTGTACGGTATCTTTTTATTTGTTATTTCCCAGTTATCTTTTTGTTTTTCTATAATTGCATATGACGCATAAGGAATATTATTTTCCATTTTATGAACTGTTGGTTCATCATCTTTATATGCTTGCAATCCTACACTGCCAGGATTTATCACTAATTGTTTTGTACTTAACATCACATTACGAAATATATGTGTATGACCACATAAAATAATTTTTGATGTCTCTTTATATAAGAATTTTATAATTTCATCATCTTTTTTTAAAATGGGATAACCAGATTCAATATTTTCAAGAAGATACTCTAAATCACTTTTAGGTGTTCCATGACATAAATAAATTTCTGATGAAATTCTTTTCTCGAATGGCAATTCTTTTAACCAATTTAAGACTTCTGTTCCTAAAACATCTAAATTATACTGTAAAGTAGGGTATAGTTTAATTTCTGATTCTGATGCTTCATAAATTTGTCTATCTTGATTTCCACAAATTGAAATAATACTTTCGGTTGAAAGTAATTCATATGTCTCTTTTGGAGCAATTGGTCCATATAGAGTATCACCCAAATTTAAAATTAAGTCAACATTCTGTTTTTTAATATTTTGCAAAACTGCTTCTAAAGCAAAAACATTTCCATGTATGTCTGAAATTACTGCAATTCTCATTAATCTCCTTTGGTTTATAACAGCGGCACAGATTTCTCGACGGCCTATATTTTATTTAATTGCAAGTGATTTATTTTACAAAGCAGTCTTAATTTCAATTTGACAAAAACTGTAATTCACTTTTTCTTTGAAAGTTAATGATGTTCATGCAAATATAATTACTTTTTTTCTTTATTAGGCACCCCGAAAAGCTCGCAACGGAAATTGAAAAGAGTCCACGAATACAGAATAACAGGATACCTAGTGATATGCTTGGTGATGAGCTATGCTGTAAAGGATTCTTAAGGTGCTATTTAAAAAAGCTATGTGGTAAGGTACTTTGAATTTTTTCATAAAATATTTATATATTAACAACATTATAACGAGATTTTAAATGGCAGAAAAATCAAAACTTTGGTATTTAGAAAATTTCAACCTTTTTTCAAATCTCGATCAGAGCAAAATGATGGAACTTAATCAAATGATAAGCGATCATAATATAAAAAGTGATGAACCAATTTATTTTGCTAATGAGCCATCAAAAACAATTTACTTTCTGAAAACTGGCAGAGTAAAAATCAATAAATACCTTAGCGACGGAAGCGAAAAAATTATAGCAATTATAAATCCTGGTGAAATATTCGGTGAAATGGCATATCTTGATGAGGATCAAAGAACCGATTATGCTGTAACCGTTGAATCGTCTTTAATTTGCGCAATAAATAAAAATGATCTGGCCTCGTTTATTGAAAAAAATCCCGAACTTAATTTACGCTTAACAAAATTATTAGGGTTAAAGCTACGCAGCTTTTCGGAACGAATTGAAGATCTTATTTTCAAGGATGCAAATCAAAGAGTAGCATCCTTTATTTTACGTTATGCTGAAAAAACGGCAAAAAGGTCGGGGATCAAATATTTGTTAAACCTTTCCTTAAACATCAAAATATCGGCGAACTTACCGCTTGTTCACGTCAAACAGTAAATTACATTCTGACTGATTTACGAAATCGCGGTATAATCGACTTTGACAGAAGCAAGCTAATTATTAATAATATTTCCGAATTAAAAAATATTGTAATATAAAGTTTGTCACATTATTGGCAGATGAATTCCTCACAATAGTATAAATTTATGCTAAAAAAAAGAAAGTGATTTTAACGTTAATTATATCGGATAATTGTGAAGCTTGTAATAGAGCAATTAAATCGGTTAATATAATTTGGTTTAACAATCCCAAAATTACAGCTAAATTTGTAGATTGAAGGAGTTAGGATAAACTCAAAATTCAAATTATACCCGCGCTGTTTATAAATGAGGAATGGTTTTCATACGGTGATGTTGATGAAGAAAAGTCGTTGAATTAAATTAGTTTTTTTTTACTTTTCTATATCTTTAACTATATTTTTATTTCTTTAAATGATAAAATTTCTAATTCTCGATCTTCAAAAGGTTCTCTGAAATTAGTGTCTACATAATTTTTTATCATCAAGTCTCTATCGTCAAATAGATTTTCTATTTCATTTGTGTAAGCTTTAAAAATATTATTTATAAACTCAATTACTCTTTTGTCAATGTACAAATTGGGATCAATTGAAAAATTTTTTGCTAGCGTTTTAAGAATATTCGCTTTAACATATTTATCGCCGGTAACCCACCGATTAACAGTTGAAATACCAATAGGTTTTCCATCCTCGCTCATTGAAATTAGAACAAGATGCAACAGTTCACCATTTTCATCTGTTGCAAAAGTATGGAAATGTCCATATTCATTTTCTCTGTGAATATGAAAAAATACTTGATAACCAGTTTCCTCATCTTTTATACCACCATCATAGGGATAGTGTGTATAAGGATTATACTCATATTTCTTACCACTCATTATTTTCTTGACTAGATTTGACCCTTCATTTTTAAGATCAATAATAATTGAAATGATTTTTTTTACAAACTCATTACTATAAGTAGATAGAACATTTACATTATTTGCTATTACCATTTTACTAGTTACTAAAAAACTGCCAATTATTAAACCGCTTATTCTTATAAATTCTCTTCTTTCCATATTATTCTCATTAGGAAAGTGGAAGTAAATTACTTACTCCCACAATTTTTGATAACTTTTTTATTTCTTTGGTGCGCAAGGATTACATGGATTTGCTTTTTTTTCACTCGATTTTACAGCACATGGATTGGATTTATATTCACTTTTCTTTGTTCCGCAAACTGCACAAGGATTCATTCCTGTATTTGCATCGCTAGCTACAAAATTTGTACTAATTTTTACAACTTCATTCAATTTACTTACTACCATTGATGGAATTTGAATTCCGTAATCAGAAAGTTTTATATCAAATTCTGCATTTGCAATTAATAAATTACCTGCAATTCTCGCTTTAGTTTTTTCGCTTTCTTTGTAGTATGTTAAATTTGCCTGAACTTCAATATCTTTTGTGATTCCATGAACACTAAATTTGCCAACCAAAGTTGCATTAACTTTTTTACCATCAGTTAATTTATTTGAGGAAGCATTTTTAATTCCGG
This sequence comes from Ignavibacteriota bacterium, assembly GCA_016713565.1. Taxonomy (NCBI): domain Bacteria; kingdom Pseudomonadati; phylum Ignavibacteriota; species Ignavibacteriota bacterium. Next base: position 690,886 of record JADJOX010000008.1, on the reverse strand, counting down.
TTAATTGAAATTCTGCATTTGGAAATTTTTCGGCATTAAGCCACATTTCACTTCTAAGATGCTCATCTCTTAAATCAATTCCTGTTTTTATATTATTGATTGCCACTTTAATTTTTCCATTTGTATTATTTGTTATATCATTTGGATTTATCATAACCGTTGCATCAAGTCCGCTTGATAAACCGACAATCTTTTCAAATGGTGCGTCAGATATAAACTGTGCTTGGTTTCTTCCATCTTTAGAATCTACGGTAAATGCTTGAGCAAAAAGATTTATTCCAAATAAAAGAAATACAAATAATGATTTTAATGAATTTTGTTTCATTTTAATTTTCTCCTTTAATTTATAATTTAAGCTGCTTTTGTTTCTGATAATGGTTCTGCTTTTGGAAAATCAATTTCCGGTTTCGCTAATCTTCCCATATAATTTGAAAATGTTTTTTCTGCTAAAATTGCCACTAATTTGACTAATGAGGCTTTTTTGCAATTCCTTTGACTGTTACAAAAATTTTATTTTGTTGACGATAATTTATGTACTAGTACATTTATAGTCTGTCAAGATTTTGACAGTTTGCAAAATTGATTTCTATCAAATATTTAAACTGCTATTATTTCCTTTGCTTCCATAAAATTGTGATGATAATTGCTGATAATATTCCAATAAATCCGGTTGTATAATCTAATCCCAACACAAATTGATTTTTCCAATCTTTAATTGACGTTCCCATTAGTTCGTCTTGTTTTTCAATCATTATTTGTGTTTTTGTAAAAATTTCACCGCCGAAACCAATCCATATAATTAAGGCTGCTGTTGTAATTATCAGCCAAACAATTAGCGTTTTCTTTTGATTATTATTTATTTTCATTTCAACTCCACTTAAGCGGTTACATTAACAACAACACTTTCAGGTTTGTAAATTTTTCCTAACACTCCTCCATAAATTATATGTCCAATTAAACTTGCCATTGCAACCATTATTGATTCGGAAAATAATCCATCAGAATAACTTCCACCGCTCATTAAACTCATCATTGGCATTACCATTATTTGAGCAATAAACCAAGGTATTAAGCCGAATAATGCACCGGTTTTAAATTTGGTTTTTTATTTAATGCACTAATAAATATTGCGCCGAAATTTATTGCAAGAATTTCGCCTACCATAAAATGTGCAATCCATCCAAAAATAATTGGCGTGCCCATAGTCTTTGCCAACATTTGGGGAATATTCATTTCAAAGCCCATTAGCGGTGCCATATAAGTAAATATTGTCATAGCAGTTGTTGCAAATGCGCCGGCTATTAAAGCAGATTTGATTGAGAATTGTTTTTCATGTCTTTACTCCTTATTTGGTTAATTAAATTTCTTAATCAAAATTAAGGAGTTAAACTAGGCTAGACTGTCAAGAATTTGACAAACTTTAATATTGCAAATTTTTCAAATAAAAAATATTATAAGAAACTACAATATGTTAAATCTCTATCTTAATTTATTTTATTTAATAAAATTAAATGAAGAATTACACTGATTCTGATTAGTATTTAGTTATTATCTTATTGCTTACGCTGGAACAGAAGTGGTTAGTCAATTTATTAACACTTTTTTCAAATTATTTCTTCAAGATAATTAATAACAGTTGACATACATTGTTTGCATACTTTATTCTTTAAATCTAGTTCTTTGAATTTATTCTTTCCAACTTCCGTATTTAAATCATTATCATCTAATAATTTTCTACAAAGATATGTACCATGAATTTTTGTAAAGTTATCCATTAGCTCTCTAGTCTTTAAACGCGTAAGTTCAATTTTTTCAATTCCTCCATTTGAATCATTTCCATACTTCAATCCCATAGCCATTATGCCTCCTGTAACCGTTCCGCAAACTTCCCCTTTTCTTCCCATTCCCCCGCCAAAACCGCATGCTATTTTTAAGGCTATATCTTTTTCAATTTTCAATTCTTCACAAAACGAAAACAAAACAGATTGCGAACAATTAAACCCATTATCAAATTTTTCTATTGCTGTTTCAAGATGATTTTTCATTATCTATCTCCTGTATTTTCTTTTAATCTTTTACCCTATCCACTTAATACCTTTGACTTTGTTACAGTGTAATCTTTCAACTAGTTGTCCAGTATGATGTTGGATATGTCTAATGTTATATAAATGACGATTTAACTCATTCCCGGAATCCAATTAAATTCACTTATTTTATTTTCTTCCATTTCGCTGATTGATATTTCAACCTTTTCTAATATTGCTTTTAGATATTCAGTCAAAATTTCTTTTGAATAAATTTCATTAATGACAATCGGTTTATTATCATAAGTAAAATTTCCCAAGCAATTATAGTTTTCTTTATGCTTTGACCATGTTGTAAAACTTTGAGGATTTTTTGATAAATATAAAGAAGTATAAAAAAGCGTATGATAAACAATCCGCCAAAATGAATTTTCATATTCTTCGTCTATCCATAATTTATCAGGACACAATTCTATTGTACTAAAAAGCATTTTTAATGCAGCGTTGTATTGAGAGACAATTTCAGATTTCATACAGTAATATTGATAAAAAGTATTATAAAAAATTACTAACCAAATTAGTAAAATTATCAATTAAATCTAAACAAGCTCAATCTCTATATTTTATATCCTAATATCCAATACAACGTTCAATATTTTCGTCTAAATCCCAGGATAAAAAATATTTCTTCATTTTTTAAATTAATTCAATAAGATACTTTTTTGGAATTTTCTTTTTTCCATTCATGATTGCAGACATTGGAATTATGCATAAATTTTAAATAAATAAAATTTCAAGAATGGCTTATTTGTGATTATTTGTATTCTTGAATAAAGAACTAGCAGTAAATCACTTAAACTAAAATAAAAGTAATTTGTAACAAGTAGATTAAGGCGAAGAAAATTAAGAGTTTTGTTATTGCTTTAATAATGCCTGTATCTGTTTATTAATTTCAACACATTGAGTATTAGCTTCAGTTATAGGTAATCCAACTTCCATACCTGGTCTTTTGTGACCAATAAAGGTAAGCCAAGCGTCTTTAACTATCTTTTGCCGTTTCTCGATTAGATTTAAAATAGCATCACCATTTTCATAATTTGATAAGGCATTTTTGATGTCCTTTGCATTTGCAAATTCTGTCTCTCCTAAATATAAAAGAATTTGTTTGGTTATGATAAAATGACCAATTTCATTTGGATGGATTCCATCATCAGCAAATAAGAATAATGAATCTGTAAGGCGTTGCTCTTCTAAATATTTTTTCATTGGCCAATGAATATCTATAACTTCCCAGTGTGAAGTATAACGGCAACTTATAAGCCAATCTGAATAAATATCAAGAACGTTTGAATATGCTTTTCCTTTTCGCTCATCAAATACAGGGGGAGTTATAAGCAATAAAGATGTACCCGATTTTAATATTTGATCATGTAACCAACCCATCCCTTCTTTATATTTATGAAAACGATCTTCATCAAATGGCATATAAATACCATCATTCATTCCATAACAAGCTAAAACCAAATCGGGTTTTATTTTTACTAGAAGCCTTTCTAATCGTTCATGTAAATCTGGACGCGCAAATTTTCCATCAGCATGATTAGGTTCCGATAATCCTGAGACAGTTTCACTTGGTAATCCAAGATTGATAAATTCAAAATGTTTTTCAGGATAAAGAATTGAAAAGTAAGCATCTATATATGAAATATATTTTCCCGAATATGTTATACTATTTCCTAAAAAAACAATTCGTTTAACGTCATTAGATAATGAATAAGGCTGCGCGGTACAAGGAATTTGTAATCCAAGTAAAACAAATATTATAAATCGCATAAAATATTCTAAAAAAATATTACTTTAATAAAAAAGTTAATGGTTGATTTGCTTTTATATTAAAACTAAACTCATTTTCAACAATATCTATACCAAAATCGTCAATAACTTCTTCACGTAAATTACATAAATACGCTTTATCAAATTTTGAATTTTTGGGTAATGTAACTGTACACAATCCATCTTTACCAGCTTGTTCCCATAATCTAATCAACATGTTTTTCTTATCGGTATCTTGTTTTAATGAAGTTAATAAAATGCCTTTTCTATTTAACTCAATTCCGTTCTGAATTATCGGTTTTGAGCCTTCTTCTCCATCAAAATATACGCCTTTTAAAGGAACCCGGGTTTCTTCAGAAAATGAAATAAAATTATTTTCCGGATCATATTCGTTATAGCTCCATATATAGAGTTTGGAAGAAAACGATCCCTCAATCCACTCAGTGAAATTAGTTCCCCATTGGTTATTGTACAAATTCACAAAAACATTTCCATTAGTCAATTCTTTTTTCTTTGAAAACTTGAAAAGTCCTTTACTATCAATACTGATACCTGGAGAAGATGGACTATTTAAGACAACGCCGAATTTAGATTTATCAAACATTGTCATAGAAGTATTTATGAAATAATAATCTTGATTTGATTGTTCAATAAGTTCTCTTTGAGGATCAACAATACCCCTGTTCTATAAAGTCTATATTCAGGTTTTCAATATTAAATGGAAAAGATAACCAACCGGCTTCAGGCAACGGATTTGGTTTCTTTCCATCAACTCCCCAATTTATCTCAACGTAAGGCTGGTTTTCATATAGAGTATAAGTCACATAATATTTTTGTAATTCAGAATTATTAACTTTGCCAATAACTGTTGCACGAATAGCATTTCCCATATTTTTATAAACTACTTTTTCGCATTCACCTTTATAAATTATATCTTCATTAAACGGAACATTTGATCTTATCATCTCATCATTTGCCCAATTTTCTGCTCCTGGTTTTACATAAGCTTTATTATATTTATCAATAGTATTTTTACCCGGAATTTCAATTATGTACTGCCCAAATCCTTCGGGGTAATTTTGATTAACTAATTCTTTATTATTCGTTTTATCATAAACTGAAATAAGTGCACCATTTATAATATTTATTTTTATGGAATAATACCGATTTTCTAATGAATTATTTTTTTCATCAAGTTTAAGCTTAGAATTAAAAGTGAGGGGTTCTAAAATTGGTATATAAGTTTTGTACCCCATTGGCGGTATTGAATCGGCGTCAAATGAAATTAAATTATAATCTTCATAAACAGGAATAATTTTATCATTTGATAAGTCCTTTAAACCATAAACACTAAAAGACTTTTTATAAACTCCAGCAAAAAATTCAACTCGTCCACTTCTTTTCCAAGGTAAAGGATTATACACAACAACTCTTTTCCCGTTAGTTTTAACTGAAGCCGCAAGACAATTAAGTTGATGTTTCATAATAAGTGAAATAATTTTTCTGTAGTTTTTATGCGGTTCGCTTTTTTCCGTCCATGTTCCTTCAATGTAGTCATAATTTCCCAGCGATTTATTAATTTTGAATTCTTCATTAAATGCCCAATTTTGTTGGTTCCCATGCGACATTGCGGCACCAAAAGTATGTTCATCATATAAAATCATATTTTCAACCGCATCATCAATATATTTTGTTATATCGGTATTTTCAATATCCCATAATTTCAATTGAGAATTTAATATTTCTGTGTTATAGGTTTCACGCTGAAAAAATTTACTTAATTTGGTTTCTCTTGGTAAGGACAAATATCCATGAATCCATGTATCCGGCATATCTTCAGTTATAACCGGGAGATTCGGTTTCTCTTTCATCAATAGGTCGTAGAAATCTGAAAGTCTGCCTATTTTAATATTTACATTCGGCATTTTCTCTTTTGCAAATCGCAATAATTCTCCAACTTCTTTTGGATTAGGAGCTCCAGTATTTTCATGAGTATGAATCATTGCGAGCCATGTTTTATACGGCCAATTAGGTGGTGGTAAAATTCCCGAGCCATAATATTCAGCCCAATATAACGTTAATAATTTTGAGCTGTCTGGTCCTTGCCACCAAAATAAAGTTGGAACTTTTGGCGAAGCAGAACCTGGATTACATCCGATATGCAGAAAATCAATTCCTGCATTTTTAAGCAATGTTGGTAATACTCTTGAATGACTGGGCACATCAGTTAGTTTAGCATCTCGTGCTTCTGGTAATCCGAACGATTTATTAATTTTTGAAGAGAATGAAAGACCTCTTACAAGCGTCTCCAAGTCACTGGCTTCCGTTTCAATTGTTGCTGGCAAAGCATGTGGAATTATGCGCAATTCTTTAATTGCTTTTTCAAGTCGTTCTTTTCTGTCTGTGGTGCTGTTTTCCAACATATATTTAAGCGGCCAACTTGGAATTGTCCAAACAAACTGTTCTGATTTTGGTAATCTTGAAGTCTCTTCAATTGATTTTATAGTTTTATCTAAAAGTTCATTGGTATATTTTTGTAAAACTCCTTCAGCCCAATTTGTATATCCAATATCAACGTGCATTTTGAAAACAACAACAATATCTGTTACATTATTTTTTGAACTACCATCGCTTAATTTTACACTGCTGATTTGTCCAGTAAGGGTTGATACAACAAACATAATTGAAAATAAGTATTTCTTCATAATTTTAATTCGCATTTATAATTAAATAAATTACATCGAAAAATATTCAATCAAAATTCAATATTTTTTCTACCAATAACAAGTCTTTAAGAACTTTATTGCTGTTAAGTCGGTAAAGAGAATCTCCAAATCTTTAAAGTTAATAAGGATGATATTTTGTTGGTAAGTGCTTCTTCAAGTAGACCAAATGTTTTATCCACAAGATGGTGTTTGTTTACTTTTTTGCAATTACACTCAGCATTAACATTATTGCTAACAATATTGCCATTAACATAGTAATGCTCCTTTTTTGTTTTTGATAGTGATTAGTTGGTTAATAGTTCGATTTGAAATGAACGTTGAAATAATTGTGTATATAATATTTTCATGATATGATGACTTTAAAAATTTCAGGAATATATTTTCGAAGAAGGATAATAGATTTAGTGGTGGAAATACAAATTTTATCCGGCGCGCCGGAAACATGAAAGATTTTCTCTTTATCTCAATTTTTTTAATTCTAACTAAGGAAATCTGGAAAGCCATTATTTACTATATTTACATTTTCTTAAATTAACCACTATTCTTTTTTACCCAGAAAGAATATTAGCTGCAGAGGAAAAATATTCTTTTCTTCATCGGTTTGTTTATTATAAAATTACTCCACAAGAGAAATAAGATCATTAAAATCTAGTAACTTTCATGCAAATGAGAATCTTTTGCGGTTTTATCAGCAGGTTTAGAAAAATAATAAATTATAGTCTTTTGTTCTGTTGGGAAATGGTTTTAAAATGAAAAAGACCAGCTCCAAAGAGAAATTATTCCCTTCAGAACTGGTCTTTATGAATTAGTTATTTATTTTTTTAAATATTCGATTTGAGATTTTAAGAGACTAGGGTGCCTTGCCATGATATTTAGAAAAGGATTGTTTGAGGATACCTACTGTTAGGCTTAGCGATGAGACTTATTGTAAAGGTTTTTTAGAAAATACAGATATATTGAAATTTATATTTTGTTCAAATCCCAATCTTAGAATTGCAACTTGTACCGATTTAAAGGCCGCGTATGAGTAGATTTATTGTTTATCTTTATACTTATTTTAATAAAATCATTTTTTTAATTAAAATAGAATTCTCTATTTGTAACTTATAAAAATAAATTCCGCTCGAAAAGTTTGAAGCATCAAATTCAACTTTATAATTACCACTGTTTTTTATTTCATTTACTAAAGTTTGCATTTCTCTACCCAATACGTCAAATATTTTTAGTGTTACAATCCCACGTTTTGGAATTGAATAATTTATTGAAGTAGTTGGATTAAACGGATTAGGATAGTTCTGTGATAGATTAAATCTATTTCCTAAATTATGTTCTTGATGTACACTAGAAATTAAATCACTTAAAGTTACATACCATAGTTTCCCTTCACTTGCTGCATACAATTTTTCACTATTGACTAAAATTGAAGTTACATTACCGATTTCTTCACTATCTTCAATATAATCCCAATTTATTCCCTTATCGCTGGATTTAAATATACCAGTTGGAGATCCCAAAAAATAATAAGTGTTATAATTCGTTATCGTATTTATTGCACCACCAAAGAAATCTAAATCGGTTTTTTCCCAATTTAATCCCATATCGGTCGAAACAAATGCTCCGCCATATGTTATATTATAAATTGTTGAATCCACGGTTAATAGTTTTATTACTGATCTTGAATTCTCATTTAAGCCTTTGTTTCTAATTGTTAGGGAGCCATCATTAATAACATAAATTCCAGCGGTGTACGACGCCATAAAAATAGTACTCCCAATGGAGGCCATTGTATGAATGCCATATGTAAAATTATAATAATCCGTTTTCCATGTTAGTCCATTATCAGTTGAGAAAAGACAACCTTCCCATCCACCAGCAAATATCTTATCTTCAACAACAATAAATGAATTGGCTTTAAATTCGTTGACATATTGCCACTCATTTCCTTCATCCTCACTTAAATATATTCCATTTTCGGTACCAATTAAAACATCAGTTCCATTTGTAATTAAAGCATATATCCATTGATCGGTTATACTATGATCATATTTATTCCATGTTTCACCTCTATCAATTGAAGTAAATATTCCATGATTATATGAGTAAGCCCAAAGAATATTTTGAGTTACATTAAATGATTCAATTATAATTGCGTTTAAACCATAATTTGAAGATTGCCAATCATCGCTGAATTTATTCCTTTTATAAATGCCGTAGTTCGTAGCAAGAAAAACAGTTGAATCATTAACTGCCGCAGAGTGAGTATAGTCCAATGAAATATTTGAAGACACATCGACTATAGTATCATTTTCTGAAGAATATAAGTAAATACCGTTCTCACCAGTTAGGTAAATATCCTTGACATCTAGTGCGATACTTAATATGTTTGAAGTCAAATAATCCATATTGATCGGAAACCAGGTACTACCGGTATCTTTAGATACTATTAGATGATTATTAAAATATAAACATGCAACTATTGAATCATTCACTTCAATTCTGTAGCAACCATCAAAATTTATATTTATATAACATTTAATCCAAGTTAACCCATAATCTGCAGATTTAAAAATTTCATTTGCTGCGACTACAAAAAGTAACGAATCATTTCCTGCAACCGAACTAAATTGATGATCATCAAATATGGTATCTATTTTTATCCAAGTTTTCCCATTATCACTTGATTTTAATAAGCCACCTTCGTAATCAGAAACAAATATATAATTATTTAATATTTCAATAGCTGGGTAAATTGAAGTAAATGAAGAATCAACTAATTTCCATGAATCTTCAATTATTCTCTTTCTAAACAAACCATGAGTACTTGCCGCATAAACAACTGAATCATTTTTGGCAAAATCTAAAACCTCAAACATTGGTTCTTTTAACCCGGTAAACCTCCAGTTCTCACCATTGTCAAATGATTCATAAACACCTTCTTCGGATGCACTCGCTAATAAGTAATTCCCATTGGCAAATACAAAATTTATATAACCCCCTGAAGGTGAATTAAAATCATAACTTTTCCATTGCGCAATTAAATTCACTGAATTAAATAACATAAGTATAATTATAATTGAAATATTATTTTTCATTTTCCTTCTCTTTTCTGAATAGCACTACACTTTAACAAGTAACTAAAATTAACTTTCAAACTTTATTTTTACAAATTCCTATGATATGTTTCTGCAGATTGTCCCGATTCATCGGGAGTCGGGTAGATTTGCTGGTTATACAACTTTTTTATTTTAAAAGCATAAGTTTCTTAGTCTCTGTAAACTCACTTGTTTGTATTTTATAATAATATATTCCACTTCCCAAGTTAGAACCATCAAATTTAACTTTGTAGTTGCCAGATAATTGAATTTTGTTAACTAAAGTTTTTATTTCTCTACCAAGCATATCATATACTTTTAATGTTACTTGTAATTGTTTTGGTATTGTATAACTTATTGTTGTATTTTGATTAAACGGATTTGGATAGTTTTGAAAAAGCATGAATACATAATCATAATCATTATTATTTACTACATTGGTATCAGACAATAAATTTCTCTCTAAAATACAAATGCCTGTATTATATAAAGCACTAAAAATTTTATTATCGTAAACTTGCACACACATTGATAAATCATTGTGAGAATATGAACAATTAATCTTAGGATTTTCTGGTATAGTTAGATCAATGATTTTTATACCTCCAAATAAATCAGCAACAACTGCATAATTATTAAATAAATCAACACCATAAGCGGGACCATAATAAATACTTTTAAATTTGGGATTAGCTAAATCAGCAATATTAAAAATAACTCCGTTTTCCTCGTTTGCAATACAAGCTAAATCGTCTAATACTTTAATATCATGTCCTGAATATATGCCACCAATATTTGATATTTGTGTTATGTTATTTTGGTGATTGATTTCTAATATTTGGAAATTTTTTCTTCCGCCGGTAAAAATATTATTATTATATATATCTAAACAATTTATATTTATTCCATTGTTAAACTGACTTACTAATTTAGGATCCAGGATATCCGATATATTAAATATTTTTATTCCATAATCTCCATCAGCAATATATGCCAATGAATCAACAATAATAGACTCATAACCGTCTTGTAATTTAGTAGAACTAATTAACAGCGGATTTTCAATGTCAGATAAATCTAAAATTTCAAATATTTTTTTAGATGTAACAAATGCATATTTATCTTTAACAAATACGTTTTTCATTTTATCAATATTTTTATAATGACTAATTAATTTTAAGCTATCATAATTCGCATTTTCAAAAATAGCTAGGCCAGTAACTTCTGAAGTTGCAAGGATAAAATTTTCATTAACAGCTATAGATGTAAAAAGACTCCCTGGATTATATAAATCTAGAATTTTTGGAGAATTTATATTATTTGTGCTGATAATTGATAAACCATTGCTACCAACTAAATATATATTATTTAATTGTTGCCCTTTTGAGATTATTTTCGAATCAACAACTGATAGAGATGAAATTTCTTTTGGTGAATTCAATGACTCTATGCTATAAATTAGAACCTTTGATCGATCATCTCTATTAACAGTAATAATAGCTTTATTCTGATCAACAACAATATTTCTAAATTCAACAATATATTTATTCTTACTTATATCGCTTAATAAAATTGGTGTGGAATGGCTTGAATTATCAAAAATGGAAAAATGGGAAAGAGAAGAATCATAATTAGTATGAATTATATAATAAATATCCTTTGCAACGTAAAAACTAGTAATTTTATCATTAATCGTAAAAGCATTTAGTAATTTAGGTACTTTTTTATTTTCAACATCAATTTCTAAAATACTATATGAAATACCTACATAACAAATTTTACCCAATTTTATAATTTTTGGTTGATCAATAAAATCAAAATAACTTTCAAAATTAATATTGCCAATTTCAGTTAGATTATATGGGTCAGTATAATCTAAAATAAATAGTGAATTATAAGTTGTACAATATATAATATTTTCTTCAACAGAAATTGAAGTTATTGTTGTACCTCTTTCAAAATAAGATGATATTTTCCTAGGATTTTTTATATCACTTATATCAATCAGTTCTAATCCTCTTGTATCTAACCCAGCTAAAAGAATGTTATTATGTACAGCAAGTGCAAACACGGTATTTTGCATTATTGTTTGGCTAACGTATTTTATATCTGTTGGATCAGATACATCAATAACATTTATAGGGCCATAAGTACTTCCTACAAAAACGTAGTTATCCTTGTAACAAAAACTTACTGCCTCACCAATTGGTGCAAGTCTTTTTATTAAATTAAGATCGCATTCTTGAGTATTTTGTCCCAAGGTATATGTAAAATAAAATACAAGAAATAAGAAAAATATTTTTTTAATAGCATTGCTATCCCGAATAATATAATTGTATAACGGCGTCTATAGTAAAGAAAGTCAAGAAAAAACAGAAGTACCTTACCCATTATTTTGGGTTCTTGACTTTGGTCTCACTATAATAATTCTATTTCACTCGTTATTAGTTTTTATTTATTTTTTTAGTTTCTTCTTTCTTAGCTCGCTCTACTTATTTTAGCTTGTACTACTATGCGTCTATCTGAGCTCTCTTTGGGCTACGGCAAATTTTAGTATAAACTGGGAGTGGTTAACCGTGGCAAATAACTTGCCGCCCTAAACAACAATTTTATAAAATTACTATTGGTTAAAATTACCAAAGCAGTTTTTATTTTGTCTTTAGCAAAAACTGCGACTTACCTTTCCTTGAACTGTACAACACTTTAACAAAAAACTTAAATTAAACTTACGAAGCCAAATTTTACAATTTAACCCGAAGGAGAACGGCGGTCAAGTTGTCCGAAGGACTCCCTTGGAGATTTGTTGGTTAGGTTTTTGTCATTTACTTCAATTTCTTCTCTTATATTCATATCCACTTGCTGCACCTCCTAGTGTATAAGTTGATAAATAACTTATACCATATCCTTTCGTGAGTGTATAATCTGCCCAATTACCCTTAAAAGTAAGATTTAAGTCTTTTGAATTCTTCCGATAAATTGTAATTGGGTTACTTCCATTTATGCAATCTTGAATACAACGACATATATAAGATTTATCACTCGGACATATTTGTACACTTAGGAATCCTTCTTTAGAAATATCTATTGTATACTCATTTTGATAAGTTTCGTCTAAATATGTTGTGTCTAGCGATGGATGAATATAAGTGATTTTCATATAATAATGACTTGTGACTAATAAATTAAAAAATGAATAATTTGAGTCAACCTTTTTTATTTCCCAATCTTCTGTACTAACGATAGACCAACCATCATAAACATCGCTATAGTATTTTCTAGCAATATATTTTGTTTTATGTCCTACTTCTAATGGGAAATAATAACTTTTTATAGTGTAAAGTTAAATTACAGTCAATAATATTTGAAATCATTAATTCATCTGAAGTTATATTGATTGTAGTGTCAACTGTAAAATACGTTTTCTTATCGACATTTATTTTCACCTTAATAGTATCAAAAGAATCCAGCTTGAAGTTACAAATTAATTGTGCACTACCAGATTGATCCGTATGAATTGTATAATTTGCATCTAAAATATTAACTAATATTTCCGTATTTACAGATTGGAATATTAAATCATTATTCTCCTCACTTAGATTCAGATTGAAACGGATTGATTGAGTAATATTTTGTAGTATAAATTTAAATTATACTTAAATAATTTAGAATTAGAGGAGAACGAAACAACAATCGAAGTATCAATTGATTTATAATTTTGTTTATCAACTTTAATATTTGCTATAAATTCTTCTGACGGTATTGAATCAACAATAACAATTAAATTTGCGATGCCAGAATCAGACGTAAAAATTGTATAGTTTGAGTCTAAAAATGTAATTGATATTTCTGTCCCAATTGAGGCAGATTTAGAATCATTATTTATTTCATTAAGATAAATACTAAAAATTAATGAATCTTTTTTTTCTGGATTTGTCGGAATGGTTGGAGAATTATTTTTAGAACAATTTGTTAGACTTATTACAATTATTATTGGAATAACTAGTATAAATATTTTCATTTTTCACAAAACCTATTTAAAACCTAAAACGTCGTTGCCAATAACCCGCAGCCCCAAAGAGCAATGCCAATTAAGCAACGCAAAGATTTATATTTAGCCGTGCTTAACTTTCAAAGAAAGCGCGGCGGAACTAAACTTAAATTATTCAGAACCATTTTAACAGAATTAAGAACATACTTTCAAAGACAATATTTACTTATTGGTTAAAGAATATTATTGTGCATTTTGGAGATATTATTATGCATAATTCCGATGGAATATTATTATGCACTTATTTTCACCTAAATTAAACTTTTTATCATAAATTAAAATATCATTTATTGAAATTATCATAAGCCAATATTTTACATAGCTTCGCCATTAAACTTACATTTATTTTTATTTTATTGTATTAACTTAAATAATAAATACAATATAAGAGAATTTTATCTCTTTGTAAATAAGTATAAGTACTTACTGTAAGTATAAATACTTACAAAATTTCAATATTTATCTATTAATTTCTTTGGCGCTCATATATTTTGCCTTATGATTTGAGAATACAATAGGAGAAACATGGGGGTGGCTCGCAATGAAATTCTATTACCTCCCCTATCTGTATATTTAGTCCTACTAGGATATACGTGTCGATATGATATTATTAGAAATGCTTTTTAATATTTTACCTGCCCGCCGGCGGACAAGATTATTCTTTTACTTCTTTGATTCCTTATTTAAACAATCTCCACATATAAAATTACCTTCCGGATATTTAGCTCCTTTAGACTTCCTGACTTCGATAGAATCATAATCCCTGAGCCTGTTACTCCATAAACCTGATCCTAGTTTAACATATCTCCCGCATCGATTGCATCTTGAATTGGGATCTTCAAACAGATCAATTGTCCTATCCACAAGATTATGTTTGTTTACACTTTTTGCAATTACACTCAGCATTAAGATTATTGCTAACAATATTGCCATTGACATAGTTTTGCTCCTTTTTTGTTTTTGATATTGATTAGTTGGTTATTTGTTAGTTTTAAAATGAACATTGAAATAATTATGTATATAATATTTTCAGGATATGATGGCTTTAGATTACAGGAATATATTTTCGGGGAAGAATGATAGATTTAGGGTTGTAAATACAAATTTTATCCGGCGCGCTTTAAAATTTATTCGCCTATTTACTTCTTCACGGATAAATTCATTTTTTAAATACTTGGTCAGCTAATTATAATGATGTTTATTAAGATAGAGAGATTTATCGCATTGAAGACCTTTGATGTATGTAGATTTGGAGAGAACGGGTTTAGAAAACATAACGATATTAATCCTTTATCAAAAAAATAACACCCCCGTTACGTTTTGAATTAAATGATTATAGGATGGGGAAAGATATAAAATTATTTTTAGAAATGTAATATTCTATAAAGACTAACGCACTAAGCCATTAAACTTTTAGAAATTATTTTAGGATTGTACTTCAACATGTACTTCTGTACATATTTCTTTAAAACAGAAAACCCTCATAAGTTATTGTCTTATAAGGGTTTATGTTGTGGGAACTATAGGATTCGAACCTATGACCCCCTGCTTGTAAGGCAGGTGCTCTGAACCAGCTGAGCTAAGTTCCCATTAAAATTGAGCTGTAAATTTAAGCTAATTAAAATAAAGTTGCAAATATTATTTTATTATTTAGAGCGAGCGACGGGATTCGAACCCGCGGCATTCAGCTTGGGAAGCTGACACTCTACCAACTGAGTTACGCTCGCAAATTTTTTATTAAATTATTAATCAAAAATAATAAATTGCGTTTTTATTTCTAATAGTCAAATAATTATTTTATTCATATAATTTTTTCATTAATATTTCCATTATAATTACGCTTTAATTATTTATTCATAATAGTCATAAATTGGGCAAAACCACACAAAATAATTCTTTAGAATTTTCTTTATTGCTTTTTGCCGTAATAATTAGTTTGATTTTTTTTGATTCCAAACTTTTATTCCCTATCAAAATTTTTATAATAATTTTTCACGAAATAAATCACGTTTTTGCCGGCATTATTTCCGGCGGTGAACCTAAATATTTAACTTTTGATTTGAATCTTTCTGGTAAGACTTTAATCGAAGGCGGCAGTCAAATTTTTATCGCGTCAGCCGGTTATTTGGGAAGTATCGTTATCGGCTCTCTGCTTTTTGTTTCATCTTTTTCAAATCGATTTAGAAAATGGTATTTGAATATTTTGGCAATTATTATTTTTTTAACAACGGTCAATTTAGTTAAAGGTGAATTACAAATCATTATAGGTCTTCTTGTTTCTGTTACATTATTTTTAATTTCAAAATATTTACCGGAAAATATTTTGAAGTTTTTTTTGCAATATGTAGGTTTAATAAGCTGTCTGTATGTTATAACAGATATTAAAGAAGATCTTTTAATTAAAAACATTCGAGTAACCGACACTCAAATTTTGGAATATCTAACAGGAGTTTCCGCGCAAATTTGGGGAATTATTTGGCTGTTTATTGCCTTAGGTGTTTTTGGTTTCTTATTAAAATTTTATTTCGGCAAAATCAAAAACTAATTATTGGTTTCCTCGTCTTTCACAAAGTTCAAAATAAACAAACCGATGATAAAGAAAACTCCAACGGATAAAATTGCCAATCTCTGACTGCCTGAATTGAAACTTACCAAACCAAAAACCAATGGACCCACAACGGCGGAACTTTTTCCGAATAAAGAATAAAATCCAAAAAATTCCGTTTTTTTACTTTGCGGAGTAAGTTTGGTCATTAAGCTTCTGCTCGTTGATTGCGTTGCGCCCATAACACTTCCGGCTAAAAGTCCGACAAAATAAAAACATTTAACCATTATTTGGTTCGGAGTATAGTTTGTAAATTCACTTAAATATTGAACTAAAAACGAATTGATGTCGCTAGTTAAATACGCTATTAAAATTGTAAATATCCATATTGCCAATGAAATAATAATTGATCTTTTTTGCCCGATCGAATCAGAAATTATACCGAACAATATTGATCCGAAAATTGCAGTCGTCTGCACAATTATAAAAAAAAGTATCAGCTCAAGCATTGTGAATTTTAACGTTGTTGAAGCATAATTGCCGGCAAAGAAAATAACCGTGTTAACACCTTCAATGTAAAAGAAGAAAGCTAAAAGAAACAAGGCAAGATTTTTATATCCTTTTAAATGTTCAATTGTATTCCAAACCCTGCTCAATCCAATTTTAATAAATGATATATCGTCATTTGTTTTTCTTCTTGTATCGTTTAGCAGAAAGAAAATCGGTATTGCAAAAATCAAAAAGAAAAATGCCGCGAGCGGAAATGTTTCTTTAATCTTCCCCGATTCAATAAACGGAAAAGCTAAAGCTAATACAGCCAATGAACCAAGATAACCCATCGCGAATCCGTATCCGCTTACTCTTCCGTATGTCTTTGGCGAAGTTATTTCCGGAAGAAATGAATCATAAAAAACTAAAGATGCTTCAAAGCCGATATTAGCAAAAATAAATAGTATAAGCGCTAAAACTACATCGCCTTCATTTGTAAAGTAAAGCAGTGAAGTTGGAATTATACACAATAAAGTAAAGAATAATAAAAATCTTTTTTTACCTGCAGAATAATCCGCTATTGCGCCAAGTACGGGCGAGATAATTCCGGTCAATATCATTGAAATACTGATTCCTAAACTCCAGAATAGATCGCCGATTGGCATTTTTTGGGCAACAACTTCCTTAAAGTAAACCGCAAAAATAAATGTAACAACTACAATTGAGTATGAAGTATTGGCAAAATCGTATAATGTCCATACAAAAATTTTAAATTTATTTGAACCGAAAACAGAATTAGAATTGTTTTGGAAGGGAATTTTCAATTAGTCCTCTGCCGGCTTTCTTTAAATGTCCTTCTGTTTTAATGTCATCAAGTATCGCGTCAAGAATTCCATTTATAAATTTGCCGCTCTTAGCCGTACTGAATTCTTTCGCAATTTCTATAATTTCATTAATTGTAACTTTAGGCGGAATATCCTCGACAAATAAAATTTCGCATACGCCGATTCTTAAAAGTATAAGGTCAATAACAGCAATTCTCGAAACATCCCAATTCACCAATCTTTTTTCAATTCTGCTTTCAATCTCCTTTCGATTAGCTACAGCGAGGTTAATAATTTTTATACAAAATTCTTTATCTTCGGGTAAAGAAATTTCTGCAAGCTGGCTGCTTATAATATCTGAAAGACTTGCTCCATGCATATCGTATGCATATAAAACTTGTAATATTTTTTCGCGTAATTTTCTTCTTTTTGATTTCATATCAAAAAAATAATCCTAATTTGTTGAATAAATTTTCTTTATTCCCCCTATTTGTTTTAATCTTTCTTCTGCAAGTTGATTTGAAGCTAAGTGCGTCGGAATATTTTGTTCTTGCGAAATTTTTATCACTTTTGTTAAAACATCGTAAATTCCATCTGCCTGCTTTAATGCTCTATCTTGACGATATCCTTTTAATTCATTCGCGACATTTATTAATCCGCCCGCATTTATTACATAATCCGGCGCGTAAAGAATTCCTTTATCTTTTAACATTGCTCCGTGTTTATTTTCATCTTCCAATTGATTATTTGCTGACCCGGCAATTATCTCGCATTTGAATTGGGGAATTGTTGTGTCATTTATAACCGCGCCCAAAGCGCATGGTGAAAATATATCACATTCTTCACTATAAACTTTATTAGGTTCAATAAATTCGGCATCAATGGATTCTAAAATAGTTTTTATTTTAGATTCAACAATATCCGTGACAGTTATTTTGGCTCCTTCATTATACAAATGTTCACACAAATATTTTGCGACTCTTCCGGCTCCTTGAATTACAATTTTTTTCCCATGCAAGGAATCGCTTCCCCACTTTGATTTTGCGCAGGCTTTCATACCCACGTAAATTCCGTATGCGGAAACCGGTGCCGGATCGCCCGAACCGCCTAAAGATTTGGAGATTCCGGTTACAAATGAAGTTTCCATTAAAACGTATTCCATATCTTTTACTGTTGTTCCAACGTCTTCCGCGGTAATATATCTTCCTGCCAAACCTTCAATAAATTTGCCAAAAGTTCTAAATAATCTTTCCGATTTTAGTTTTTCCGGATCGCCGATTATTACAGCATTTCCGCCGCCAAAATTCAAACCCGAAACAGAAGCTTTATACGTCATTCCTCTGGATAATCTTAAAACATCGTTCAATGCTTCATCGAAGCTGGAATAATTAAACATTCTTGTGCCGCCAATTGCCGGACCTAAAGTTGTATCATGGATTGAAATAATTGCTTTTAAGCCGGATTCTTTATCCGAACAAAAAATAACTTGTTCATGACCAAATTTTTCCATTATATCAAAATTTTTCATTAGTACTCCATTAAAATGTTAGATTGCAAAAAACCAAAACATAACAATACTAATACAATCTCTAAATCTATAATAAAATGATTTTTGAATATTTAATTTATAATTTGAGCTGATCACTTCAGCATTGAGATTATAAAAATATACCATTTCCAATATTCGTTTAAGGTGAAATTTATCCGATATAATTATAACTTTTTTTTCATCAATATTATTTTGAATAATATTTTTAATATATCTTATTTGCTCGTTTGTAGTTGATGTCTGTTCTTCAATAATTATTTTGGAGCTTGGAATATTATAATTATCATTTAAAAAATTAAAAGCGGCTTTGGCTTCGCTCAATTCTCCAGGGGCGTTTCCGCCGGTTAATTGAATTTTATCAATAATACCTTTCTTATATAATTCAGCGCCTTTCTCAATTCTTCCGGAAAATATTGGACTTGGTTTATTTTTGCTCCAAACCGCGGCTCCTAAAATTAATCCGTAATCAAATTTATTTTTTTTATCGACTTTATATTCATTTATAAAAAATGTGCATATAAATGAAATTGCCAATAGAATTACAATTGTAAATCCAACCGCAATACTTGAAAAAAAATAAGATAATAAAGGATAACCGAGATAAGTGAACCATATAAGAAAAAGTACAAATAGAAAAAAAGCCTGATTGAAAACAAATAAAATAGCCGGAATTATTTTCTTCAAGGGATATCCGAAAAGAAATTCATCGGCAAATTTGAAATCAGCAAAATTAATAATTAATATCACCAGAATTGGCAGTAAATATATAAATGAAAATGTGATTAATATCCTCGTTTTGATCAAAGTGAAACTATCCTTTTCCTGAAGCATCAATAATGCGCCGATTATAAAAACGATAAGTAAAATTAAACTGATCAAATTACCTGTTTTTAAGAAACTGAATTCCGTAAGCGAAAGTCCGTTTTGATAATATTTAACAAAGTACAATAAAAAAGTATTTACAATGGCAATGGCAATAATTAACAATATGTTTTTTACCGGTGCTGACATTAATTTTTACATTGGTAATATTTTGATAAAAAGTTCTTCATTATTATTTAGATTAACCGATGTATTAATATTAAAAACAGACTTAATATTTTGTTCGGTCAAAACATCTTTCGGCACTGAATCAAATTCAATTTTCCCTTTGTTCATCAGAATAATTCTTTTACTGAAGAAGCTTGCCAAATTCAATTCGTGTGAAATTAAAATAACGGTTAAATTATCTTCCGTATTTAATTTATGCAATATTTTAAAAATAGCAAGCTGATGTTTAATATCTAAATGCGCGTTAGGTTCATCAAGCAAAATTATTTTGGGTTCCTGCACAATTGCTCTGGCAATAAACGCGCGCTGAGCTTCACCGCTGGATACTTCGTTTATACCTTTGTGTTTTAAATTATCAATTTCCAGCAGAGACATTACTTCATTAACTTTCTCTTCGTCATTTTTATTTTCAATTCCCAATATATTTTGATAAGGCGTTCTACCCATCATTATAATTTCATGAATTGAATATTGAAAAAAAGTTCTGTTTACTTGCGGAACAAATGAAACAATCTTTGCAAATTCCTTTCTTTCAAAATTTTTATAATTTTTCTGGTTTAAAAAAACTTCTCCTTTATGAGGAACAATAAGATTTCCTATTAGTTTTAGTAAAGTCGATTTTCCCGAACCATTTGGTCCCATAATTGAGATAAAGTCACCCGAATTAATGGTTAAGTTCAAATTTGAAATTGTAAAAAAGGAAGGGAGAGAATTTTTCTCGTAGCGAAAATCAATATTTAAAAGTTCAAGAAAATTCATTTTGGTAAATTATTATTGTAAAGATATGAATTTTTAGATAAGGATAGGTAAAATAAAATGTGTATCATAAGAAATTTTTAGAAAAAATATAAAAATATTATATAAGATTATCTCTAATGATACACTTAATTTATAAATTAGTTTAGGTTTAGCTTAAATTCAATAGGTAAAGTCAGCATAACTTTTACCGGTTTACCTCGTTGTTCTCCGGGTAAAAATTTTGTTGCTTTAACCGCTTCGATCGCTGCTTCGTCGCAGCCGAAACCTATGCCCTTTACAACCGTAATTTCAGATGGATTTCCATTTTTATCGATAATTAAATTAAGAACAACTTTGCCCTGAATTCCGGATCTTTGAGCTAAAGCAGGATAAACAACTTTGCTTTTCAAAGCCGGTAATCCACCCACAATTTCGGGCATTTTTTCAACCCATTTAAATGGAGGCAGTTCATTATCTTCTTCTTTTACTTCAGTTATCATTTTTGGTTTGTCAATTTCTTCTGCTGGAGTTAAATCCGTATTTGGCAATTCAATATTCGGCAATTCTTCATCAGCCGGTGTCTCAAGCTTAATTTCCGGCATTGGAGGAGGAGGTGTTGAATATGTTTTGGTAATTTCCACGTCGACTAAATTAATTACTTCATCATCCGTTATGAGAATTCCATTCTGCTTTTCAATTCTGGGAAAAACCTTAAATGCCGCAATTGTAAGGAGTATTGAAAAAATTACTCCTAATTCAAAAACTCTTTTGTACTTTAGCTTAAGATCAAACTTTGGATTCTTGGCAGGCATATTGTTATCTCCTTAGGTAAGTGATAACAATTTAACATTTAATAATAAGATTTTGTTTCACAGCAAAAAAAAAGCGTCTCGAAAGACGCTTTAAATTTTTTAATTAAGCTTAAACAGAATTGGAATGGATACCTGCACTCTAACAGGCTTACCTCTTTGTTTTCCAGGTTTGAATTTTGTTTTCATTACCGCGTCAACAGCAGCTTCATCACAACCTGCACCAATTCCTTTAATAACTTCTGCTTTATGAACTACTCCGGCTTCGTCAACAAAAGCTTTAATATAAACTCTACCTTGAACTCCAGCTCTTTTTGCAATTTCCGGATAGACAATTTTTTCTTGAATTCCTTGAATTCCGCCAATCGGTTCGGGCATTTCTTCAACAGCTACGAAGAATTCAACCGGAACTTCTTCAGCTTCTTCTTTAACCGGTGGAGGCGGAGCGGCAACTTCGTCAGTTATATCAATTTCCGTATCCTCAATTTCTATATCTTCAAGATCATTATCCGAAGGAGCTTCAATTGGAATAGGAGGTTTTGGCGGAGGAGGAGGAGCTGTTTCCTGTTTTGTAATATCAACATCTTCAACTTCAACCAATTCCTGCGGTGCTTCAACCGCTAAAGATTTGCCTTCAAATCTTGGAAAGTACTTAAAAGATAAAATTAAAAGTAAAAGTGCTGCAATCAAACTGATTTCAAACACTCTTCTGTACTTTAATTTTAAATCTACTTTTGGATTTTTCTTTAATGCCACAGCTTAACTCCTTAAAAGAAAAAATTGATTTATTTGTGTTAAAACATAAAAAAACATTCGCTGATTGTCAAATAGTAGACAAATAATTATACAAAATTTTTATTTGATTGTTTCATTAATATTCTTGCTTTTTAATAAAATTTTTACGGTAAACCTTAATAAAAGAACTGCAAGAAGCGAGCCCGATAAATCTGCCAGCCAATCATAAAATTCGCACGTTCTGTTTGGTACAAATATTTGATGAATTTCATCAAGTAAACCATATGTTACGCAGATTATAAAAGTATAGCTTAAAAAATATTTTGATAAAGCTTTCCATTTTTCCTGAAAATATAAGTTCATACCTAATAAAAATGATAAAATAAAATAAGCCGTAAAATGTTTAATTTTATCGGAAATCTCAAAAACATCAACATATTGCGGAGATGGCATAGTTGTTCCGATAAATAAAATTATCCAATAAATAAATAACGGAATTACCAAGACTTTAAATCTGTTTTCTTTTATAAAATTATACAAATGATTTTCTCAAAAATTTGATTGTTTTAGGTATCTGTTTAATTAATTTTTCCGGCGTTATACCAAATTCCGACTCATTTCTTGAAATAATATCAGCCGCAAGTCCGTGTAAATAAACGGCGGAAATTGCCGAATTTTCCAAATTTCCACTTTGAGCAATGAACGAAGCTGCAATTCCGCTTAAAACATCACCGCTACCAAATTTTGCCAATCCGGCATTGCCTGAAGTATTAATAAATACTTCACCGTTTTTGTTAAAAATTAGTGTCGGCGCACCTTTTAATACTAAAACTGATTTGGTTTCTTCTACAAATTTTCTTCCGAATTTTATTAAATTCAATTTTAATTCTTCAAGTTCAACACCGGTTAAATCGGCAAATTCTTTATGATGGGGAGTTAATACGGAATTGTTCAATTTCAATTTTTTATATTTCCCTTTTCCTAAACTGAATATAGCGTCGGCATCAATAAGAAATTTTTTAGACGGATTTTTTCTAATAATTTCAAATACTGAATTTTGCGTATTTTCATCCCTTCCCAAACCCGGTCCTATTAGAATTGCATCTGCCCAATTAATTTTCGATTGCAGTTCATCTATATTTTCTGAATTTAAAATTTCTTTTTTTTCATCATTATAATTAAGTACAATCGCGGCGTTCATTTTGGGCTGAACTAAACTTCTTACAGATTTTGGGAAAGCCAAATATCCAGCTCCGCAGCCTGAGATCATTGCCGAATTTATCGCAAAAATTGCCGCACCAGGCATTTTCCCCGATCCAGCAACTGCTAAAAGTTTTCCAGCGGAATATTTATTTAGGTTGCCTGTTTTTACCGGAAGTCCTGCAAGCGCGTCTTCGGGTTCAATTAAATATTCATTTATACTGAGTTTATCAAAATAATTTTGACCGATTCCGATAGAACCTTTAACTATTTTTCCTGAAGAATGTTTCCCCGATTCATAAAACAATCCGGTTTTTAATTCAGCCAAAGTTACGGTTAAATCCGCTTTGAAAATTATATTGCCGCTTGCAGTTTCAAGATTCAGTCCGGTTGGTGTATCAATAGAAATTTTTACAGCAGTACTTTTATTTAACTCTTCAACAATATTATTAATTGGAAATTTTAATTCACCCGACGAACCAGTCCCTAAAATAGCATCGATAATAAAATTTGAGTTTTTAACAAAGTTTATATCTTGATGTTTTTTATAAAATTTTAAGCTAAGATTTCCGTATTCCTTTGAAATTTTTTTAAGTATTTCAAAATTTATTTTTGCGTCTCCGGAAATTTCATTTTCCTTGGGAATAATTAAAACGTTTACAAAATAATTTTCAATTGCTAACTTCCTTGCCAATGCAAATCCGTCGCCGCCGTTATTTCCTTTGCCGCAAATTATTGCAAATTTTTTGTGTTTGTCAATTTCCGAAAATTCGGATAGAATTGCCGCTTTAATGCTTTCTGCCGCATTTTCCATAAGTAGAATTGATGGAAATGAATAATTTTCAACGGCAAATTTATCAGCGGATTTTATTTGAGATATACTAAATAGCGGAATCATTTATTATTCTATAAAAATTATGTCATCACCAATTTCAAATATTTCAAGAATATGATTTTCATTTGGATTAAGCGCGATTTTTCTATGATTCTTGAAATCGAAAATATCTTTCCCTTCTTCAACAACGACTAATTTAATTACTTCATATTTTGAAACATCGGTTAAAATATCTTCATGATCGAAAAAGTAAATTTCGGTATAATCATCAAATTTTTCATAATACGCTCCTTCCGAAGCCGAACTGAAATCATAAATTATTTCTTCATTTATAACGGCTTTCAATATATCACCTACAAACGGAAGTAATACTCTTGATCCGTAAAAAAGTCCGTTAACTTTATTTTTAAGTACATTATCTAAAGTTCTCATTTTAAACTCCATAATAAAATAATAACCAAATTAACGTGAAAACGGGCAGCAACACAGGAATGGAATATTTTAAAATATAGGCAAAAAAGCTCGGCATTTTTATTCCTGATCTTTCGCAAATTGATTTAACCATAAAATTCGGTCCGTTTCCAATATAGGACATTGCCCCGAAAAATACAGCGGCAACTGAAATCGCGGATAAATAAATTGAATAGTCGATTGAAAGTTGATGTACCTGCTCAATATTATTAACATCCAAACCAAATTTCCCCATTGCGGCGCTGAGAAAATTCAAGAAAGTTGGCGCGTTATCTAAAAACGCTGATAATATTCCGGTTGCCCAATAGAATATTCCCGGGACTAATTGATCACCAAGAACATTAGCTTCATGCGCAATTAGTTGAAGTGCGGGAATCATTGTCGCAAAAATTCCGATGAATAAAAACGCAACTTCCTTTATTGGTTCAAAATCAAATTCATTTGCTCTTAAAATATCTTTATCAGCAGTTTTATAAGCCACATAAACTATGGTGAACATAATTATTTCTCTAATTCCGAACGGCAATGGATATAAACTGGGAACCCAAGACATTACAGCCGGATCAATAAAAACCGAAATTAAAATTATCACCAAATATATTACGTTTTTAAATCCCTTGAATTCAATTTTACCTGAATAATCGCTTTCATCATTATGCGCAATATTTTTAGAATCTATCACATAAAAAATTGTTAAAATTAATATTAAAGCTAAAAGCCAGATATACCAAACATGACCAAAGAACCAAAAGAAATTCACGCCGCGTAAAAATCCCAAAAACAATGGCGGATCACCTATTGGAGTTAGAGCGCCTCCGACATTACTTACTGTAAATATGAAAAAAATAAATTGATACGGTTTAATTCGCTTTTTGTTAATCTTTATAAATGGTCTTATTAAAAGCATTGAAGCTCCCGTTGTACCAATAATATTCGCGATTACAGCTCCAAATAATAAGATAAATGTATTAAGCAGCGGAGTAGATTTTTTATCAATTTTAATAAGAATGCCTCCGGATGCAACAAACAGCGAAGCAAGCAAAGCAATAAATGCCAAATATTCGGTCAAGGTATGCAGCAAACTAAGTGTATCTCCAAGCACCGCGATATAATAAACAACAGTAATTAAACCTAAAACGATTGAAACCTTCGGATAATGATGTTCCCAAAAATGATGATAGAACAATGGTCCGGTAGCAATCATTAATAATAAAATAACAAAAGGAATTACCATATATGTTGAAGGCAATGTATGAGTTCCTTCGGCACCGAATAAAAATTCAGGAGCGTAAAGCAACAATGCCAATAAAAGTTTTGTTTTCATCTTTTTCCTAATTTTATTTAGGGTGTATTTCTATAGATCATCCTTGGGAAAGGAATAGTTTCCCTCAAATGTTCGATGCCGCATATCCAAGTTACTGTTCTTTCCAATCCCAAACCAAAACCCGCGTGCGGTACGGAACCGAATCTTCTTAAATCCAAATACCATTCAAAATAATGCTGAGGCAATTTGTGTTCATTAATTCTTTCCAAAAGCAAATCTAAATTATCTTCTCTTTGACTTCCGCCGATTATTTCGCCGTATCCTTCAGGAGCCAAAACATCAACGGCTAAAGCAACCTTTGGATTTTCAGGATCGCGTTTCATGTAAAACGCTTTTATTTCCGCCGGGTATCTATGAACCATTACAGGTTTATCATATTGTTCTGAAATTACAGTTTCATCTGGAGCTCCAAGATCATCACCCCATTTAAAATCTTGTCCTTTTGATCTTAGAATTTCAACGGCTTCGGTATATGAAACTCTTGGAAAAGGTCTCACAACTTTTTCCAATTTGGAAATATCTCTTTCCAAAATTTCCAATTCCGGTCTGCAGTCTTTTAAAACTGTTTGAACAATATTTTCTAAAAATTCTTCCGCTAAATCCATATCATCATCAAGATTATAAAAAGCCATTTCAGGTTCAACCATCCAAAACTCGGTTAAATGTCTTCTTGTTTTTGATTTTTCCGCCCTGAATGTTGGACCGAAAGTATAAACTTTGCCCAATGCCATAGCGCCGGCTTCAGCGTACAATTGTCCCGATTGAGTTAAATAAGCTTTACCCAAATCAAAGTATTCCATTTCAAAAAGTGTGGAAGTTCCTTCAGACGCATTCGGAGTAATTATTGGCGGATCAAAAAGCGTAAAATCTCTTTCATCAAAAAAGTCTCTTATTGCTTTAACAATTCTATGACGTATTTTTAAAATTGCGGCTTGTCTTTTAGAACGAATCCACAAATGTCTTTTATCAATTAAAAATTCAATGCCGTGATCTTTTGGAGTAATAGGATAATCTATGGAATCTCCAATTAACTTTAAGTCAGTTACATCAAGTTCAAAACCGCCTACCGCTCTTGGCTCCGATTTTACAATTCCCGTTATTTCAAAAGAACTTTCCTGCGTAATCGAATCGGCTAATTGAAAAATTTCTTCCGATACATTGCCTTTGAAAACTATACATTGAAGATAACCGCTGCCGTCTCGTAAAATCAAAAATTTTACCTTTCCGCTAGATCGTTTGTTAAACAGCCAGCCCTTAAGTGTAACGGTTTGACCAATATAATTACCTAAATTTTTAATATAAACTTGCGAGATCATTTTTAATCCGAATTATTTATAAATAGTAATTACGAAAAATAATATTTTTATGTATAGATTCACAGATTTAAGTTGGATCAATTTTATAATATTAAAATATAATATTATTAATATGAAATGATTTATTTTTTCAACGAATCAAAAATAATCCCTTCACGCATTGCGTATTCAGAAATTATCATTTCCTTAATTTTCAACCGCTCAAATATTTTTGATAGTAATATAATTCCTGCGGGAAATACATCAGCTCTTTTGGGGTCTAATCCAATAATTTTCTCTCGCTCTTTAAAAGTTTTTGCTGCCAATATTTTATTACGAATTTTATAAAGATCATCCCGTGAAAATTTAAGATTATTTAAGTTATCAATGTTGACATTCTTTTCTGATAAAAGCATGCTTCCAACCGATAAAATCGTTCCGGACGTTCCAACATAGTAATCAATTTCTTCGTTGATAATTTTATTTTTCACTTTTTGTAAATTTTCATCAATCCAATTTTCACAATCTAAAATACTCTTATCATTCAATACAAAATCTTGAAAAAATCTTTGCGTTAAACGCACCGCTCCAAGTTTTAAGCTTTCCGAGTAGATAATATTATTATTTTTTCCATAAATGAATTCTGTACTTCCTCCGCCAATATCTATGCATATACATTTTTTATTCCGCAGCTCCAGCGCATTTATAATTCCTGAATAGATTAACCTAGATTCTTCATTCCCGTTTATTACATTAATTTTGATTCCGGTTTTATCAAATATTTTACTTGTAAATTCATTTTGATTTGACGATTCTCTTACTGAACTTGTAGCCGCGGTAATAATTTGGGCATTATGCTGTTCGGCAATTGATTTAAATCTCTTTAAAACAATTACGGCTTTATCTATAAGAGTATCCGAAATAAATTTTGTTTTGTCCGTAAAATTTTCACTAAGTCTAAGTACTTCTCTATCGCGGAATATTATTTCCAGTTTTCCATTTTGCAAAATTTGGGCAATTATTAAATGAAATGAATTCGAACCTATATCAACAGCGGCTATTTTTTTCATTCTTGAAATTTTCAATTAACCATGTAAAAGGATAATACTTAATTTTTTCCTATTCGCAAACAACTCGAATGGAATAAATTCCGCATCGTAAAATCGCAGCTTGAATACAAAATTATAAATTTATTTTTCAGTAGGCCGGTTTTCTTTATCGCTTATATCTTCAAACTCCGCGTCAATTACCTCTTTTTTGTTAATTTTGGATTTTACATTTTCTCTTTCAAAAATGTCTTGTCCCGAATTCCTGTTTGAAGTACTGCGAAATGAATTTACAATTACCTTATAACTTTTATAAAATATGTAGCCAATTATAATATAAAATATGAGTTTAACTAATCCTGCCATTGTTATACTTTTATTTTTGGATTAAAATATTCTATAAAGCCTCTATCTTTTCTGAAAATTTGCTTATAAAGTTCGTCAAAATCATCTTCCCTGTTTACAAAATCTATATCGGTAGTGTTTACAATAAGAAGCGGAGTTGAACTATACTTAAAGAAAAAATTATTATAGGCTTCACTTAATTCTCTAATATATGATCTTGATAAATTTTTCTCAATTGACCTTCCGCGTTTTTTAATATTGTAAATCAATCTATCAACGCTGGCTTGTAGAAAAATCACCAAATCTATTTGTCTTAAATTTCTTTTCAAAAGAGGAAAAATACTTTCATAAAGTTTCAGTTCTTCGCCGGAAAGATTCAGATAAGCAAAAATTTGATCTTTATCGAAAAAATAATCCGAAACGATATATTCAGAAAAAAGATCTTCCTGGTTGAATTGTTCCTGCTGTTTAAATCTATTAATTAAAAAGAACATTTGCGCCTGAAAAGCATATCTCTTTCTGTCGTCATAAAATTTTTCGAGAAAAGGATTATTCTCAAATTCTTCCAAAACTAATTTTGCCGATAATTTTTCGGCTAATTTTTTTGTTAACGCCGTTTTACCGGCGCCAATTACGCCTTCAATTGCTATGTATTTGGGCTGCTCTAAAAAATTTTCCATATTTTAAATATTTATTCCCTGAAATAACTGTAAATTACAAATAACTTATCGAATGTTCTGTTCAAATTTACTAATAATATATTTATCTGCTAAATTTAATAAATATGAATTTAGTTTAATTTTTGATTCAGGATGCTTAAGATTTTTATTCAATTCCAATAACGGAACAAGAACAAAATCTCTGTTTACCAAATCTTTATGAGGAATTGAAATGCTCTTATTCGAATAAACCAAATCGTTATACATTAGAATATCTAAATCAATTTCTCGCGGTCCCCAATTCTGTCTTTTTTTTCTTCCGACTTTCTTTTCAATTTCTTTTGTAAAGTCGAATAATTCGGTAAGTGATAAACTCGTTAAAAAGTAAAGTACGGCATTATAAAAATTATTTTGTTCAGTATTTCCGTAAGGTAAAGTCTCGTAAATTGATGAAATTTTCAGACCATTTATTTTTTCATTTTCGACTAATAATTCAACGGCATTTTTAAAGTTCAATAATCTGTCACCTACATTAGAACCAATTCCAATATATACTTTATTCATTTCTGCTTTTTTCAACTTCCGCTTCCACGTGTTCAATTATTCCGCCAACCGGAACATTATTTTTTCTTACTTTAACTATTACTTTATCCAAAATAGAATAAGTTGATAATAAATTATCTGCAATTTTCGCGGCTAATGTTTCTATTAGATAATATTTTTTTTCATGAATTACTTTGTTTATAAATTTATAAACTTCGTCATAATTTATCGTTTTTGAAAGATCATCATTTGCCGCTGCTTCCGTAAAATTGAAATACATATCAACATCGGCTTCAAATTTTCCGCCGATATGCTGTTCCTCTTTTAAGGCTCCGTGATAAGCATAAAATACAGCATTTTTTATTCTAACTACATTTTGCATACTTAACCTTTTTACTTCGTAATTGATTTCTAAGTTGTTTAAAATTACCAAATAAAATTCCAATTAGTACAAACAATGCTCCAAACAAAACTTGTGCTGAAAGTTTTTCATTAAGAACGAGCCAGCCTAATATTATTGCAATAATTGGAGTTATAAAAGATGAAAGCGCTAAAATTACGGCGTTTATTTGTTTTAAAAGCCAATAATAAATAGTAAAAGCGGCAATTGTTCCAACTATTGACAAATAAATTATTGACAAAACAGCATTAAACGAAAACTCCCAGGATGAAGTTTTTTCAAGTAAAAAACTGAGTGTTACCATACTGATTCCAGCAATAAAAAGAGGTACGGCATTAATTGATAACGGATGTAAATGAGTTCCCCATTTTTTAATGGTTACAGCGGTAGAACCTTGTAATATGGCGCTCAATAAGACGGCTAATAATCCTAATGAATAATTTTCGATATCAACTTGCAAGCTATCCCAAAAAATAATTAGAATTCCGATAAAGCCAAAAATTACGCTGATAAATTTATAGAAATCCGCCGATTCACCTTTTAAGATAAACCATGAAAATACAAATACCGAAAAAGGGTACATACCGAACATAACAGATGTTAAACCGCTGGGAACAAACTGTTCAGCCCAATACACTAACCAAAAAGGGACAGCAAATGAGAAGAATGCCAAGAAAATATATAATTTTATGGAAAGGCTATCTAAATGAAATTCAATTTTTTTGATCTTTACTATTGTAAATATTATAATTGATGCAAGTAAAAACCTTAAACCCGCGGAAATTAGTGGAGTTAAAGATTCCAATCCAAATTTAATTGCCAGCCAGGTAGAGCCCCAAATCAAACAAATGACAACATAACCGAGAACAATTTTTGCCGAATTATTCATTAATTTCTCATTGCAATTATGCCTAATGCTCTTCCGGAATTTTGTTTATCTCTTCTGTAGGATTGAAATATCGGATTTCCATAACTGCAATTTTCGTCAATTTCAATTTGATCTTCAGGAACTCCAAAATTCAGCAGCATATCTTTATTGGCAGTTTTAAGGTCAAGAAGATATTTTTCTTTATTTGGCATTAAATATTTTTTATCAAATTTATTTTCAAATTCTTTTCCAACTTCATAATTTTTTTGCGAAATTGAAGGTCCAAAATAAACAATAAAATCTTTCGGGTTACACGCAAAATCACCAAATAACTTATTGACTGTTTTTTCTAAAATCTTTTTTTCGGTTCCTTCCCATCCGGAATGAACCGCAGCAATAATTTTAACTTTCGGATCGTAAATATAAATATTTGTACAATCTGCAGTTGAAACCGCTAAACCAAACTCAACTTTTTTTGTAATTAAGGCATCACCAGTTAAAGTATTACTGAACTGTTCGATATAGTTTATAATATCGCTATGAGTTTGTTTCTGAACAATTACTTTATCGGTTGATAAATTCATATTCTTAAAGAATTCATTTCTATTTTCTTCAACAATTTCTTCATTCTCTCCAATGGATTTAGAAAGGTTGAATCCAAATTTACCGTTATTTCCATTTCCAATTTTTGTGGAAAATCCAAAAATAATTTCCGGGAAATTTTCAAATATTTTTGATCTGTGTATTATCATTTATCTAATTTTTAAATTAAGATGAAATTTACAAACGAAGTTTTATAATTAAAAGTTGATTGTTTAGATAAAGTTGATTTAGGGCTGTTTTACACAAATCTTGGTACATTCAAACTTTGTTTGAATTACTCTATGACCGCATCTCTTTCTTGCGTGTCTCTCGGTGACTGAGTAGATCACATAGTTGATCGTATCGAAGTCACTGTAAAGCATTTTTTATTTCTTTCTTGAAAGCGAATCAAATAAATTGATGCCGTAATCTGTTAGAATATATTCATTCGATTTATTCAATTGAATTAATATTCCCAAATTTTTTGGTTCATCGAAATTGGTTACATTATCATTTTGTGAAGGCATTAAATAAGGAATAAAATTAACCGAGTATTCGCTTTTAATCTCAGTATTGGGATTTGTAATTGTTGAATCTTTGTATATTTCACGGTAATATTCTATATAGTCGTCATTGCTTTTTAAAAGCAAATATCCATCTTGCAAAACAAAGTAAGTCTTGCCGTTAGATTCTAAAAAACCAAAAACTTTTTGATCTATATTTTTTATCTCTTGTGAAAATAAATTAGCGCAAAAAACGATAAAAGAAAAAATGATAAATTTCAATTTTAACTCAAGATATTTACTTAATTATCGATATAATTTCAGGAAAAATTATGGGAACGAAAAATTCATTCGCATAAATTAATTATTAAATCTAAGTTACGAAGTGTAATTCTAATAAGGAATTTTATCATTAATAATCAAATATATCAATGAAGAATAAGTTTAAATTATTTTTAAAGATTCTTTCAAATCCATTAAAACGTCGTTTACATTTTCAATACCGATTGCTAACCTTACACCGCCGGCGTCAATTCCTCGTTCTTCCAATTTATCAGCGGGAATTACAGAGTGAGTCATGGAAGCCGGGTGCTCGATTAAAGTTCGTGTATGACCCAAGCTTACCGCTAGAGTCATTGTGTAAGCATTTTGAGCGATGTTATCCATTAATTTCTTACCGTTTTCTTTTGTTTCTTTGGGTGTTTTTCCCTTTAGCACAAAATAGATCAAACTGCCTGGAGCAAAATTTCCATAAAAATCTATCATTTGTTTCTTAGCGATTTTGTACTGAGGATGAGATTTTAATCCCGGATATCTTACAAATTCCACCTTTGGATGATTCTCCAAAAATTCAGCAATTTTAATAGAAGATTGAATTTGATGTTTTTGACGTAATGCTAAACTCGGTAATCCGTAAGTTAATATTGCCCATGCGCTTTTTGTATTCAAAACAGCTCCGTAGTCTTTTCTATAAAGCAGCAGCGCGTCTCTATACTTATTTTTTCCAATTACTGCGCCGCCCATATCGGTTCCAAAACCGCCCATACCTTTTGTTAAAGAATGAACGGAAAAATCTGCGCCGCATTCAATTGGTCTTTGACTAAAAGATGTCGCGAAAGTATTATCTACAACAATTGTAATTTTGTCTTGTTCGTTTCTTGTTTTATTAATTTTATCGACAATTTTTCTTAATTCATTAATATCAACAATATCCAGATTCGGATTTGCCGGTGACTCAAAATAAATGACTTTTGTATTTTCATTCAGTACTGAATAAATATTCTTTAGATTAGTAAGATCAATTGGGTTCACTTTAATATTCAGCCTTGGGTACCAATTATTAAATAACGAAATTGTGCATCCATATAATGTTGTGTGAGTAATTATTTCGTCACCGGATTTTGTAAGAATTCCAAGCACACCTGAAATTGCGCCCATACCACTCGAAAATGTTACAGCCATTTCTCCTTTTTCAATATAAGCTAAGTTTTCCTCAAGCATATCTTTATTTGGTTCTCCAAGTCTATCGTATATAAAAATCGGTTCATCATTTCCGTGAGTTTCAGTTTGCGCAAACTGCATAAAACCTTCTGCTCCGCGTTCAACGGAATCTAATCTGAAGGTTGTTGAAGAAGAAATAGGCGCCGTAACGTGATGACTGTAATCCCATTTATTGGAAACGTTTTTTCCATAAATCAAATGTGTATCCATCGAATATTTTAAATCATTATTTTTTTTATTTGCTTTCATGTTTACCTCAATTTTAATGTTTAAAATTAATTAAACTTATTTTGTAAGTCCATTGAAAGAAATTAAAATAAATTTGTGTGTTAATTTAAAGGAGTGAATATCCGCGAAGAAATTCATCGGTTTTCATTCTTTTTCTTCCTTCGGGCTGAATTTCCAATATTTGTATCGAATTTTGAGAAGTGCCAACAATAATTTCATTTTTAGTTTGCTGGATCTCGCCAATTTTTAATTCCGAAATGCTTACTACTTTTGTTGAAAATACTTTATATGATTTATTCTTGAGATAAAAAAAAGCCCCCGGAAATGGAGATAATCCTTTAACTAAATTATGAATTTCATTTGCAGATTTAGTCCAATTTATCTCACATATTTCTTTGGTTATTTTCGGTGCGGGTGTAGCAATTGAATCATCCTGTTTATGTAATATTACTTTATTATGCTGAATAAGATTAACCGTTTTTAAAACTAAATCGGCTCCAATAATTCTCATTCTGTCATGTAATGACTCAAAGTTGTCATTATCTTCAATTTTAACTTTTTCCTTTAGAATTATGTTTCCTGTATCGACTTTATCTTCCAAAAAAAATGTTGTTAAACCGGTTTCAGTATCGCCGTTTATCAATGCCCATTGTATCGGCGCGGCTCCTCTGTACTTAGGAAGAAGCGAGCCGTGTAAATTGAATGAACCGTACTTCGGAATTGTGAAAATATTTCTTGGCAAAATTCTAAACGCGACAATCACAAACAAATCTGGGTTTAATTCTTTTAATTGAAACTCAAGTTCATTGTCTTTCAATTTATCCGGAGTAAAGATCTTTATGCTATTTTCGGCGGCAAATTGTTTGATTGGAGTCGGCGATAAATTTTGACCTCTGCCTCTTGGTTTATCAGGAGCCGTAACTACCGCTAAAATTTCATGACCATTTTTAAAAAGAATATCTAATGATGGAATCGCAAAATCCGGTGTTCCGAAAAATATAATTTTCATTAACTAAGCTTCATTTTCTGTTATTGGGTAATCGCAATCTATTTCTCTGTTTTGAATTTTCTTTAAGAGACTTAACATTTTCGTTCTCTTGCTTTCCGCGACTCTGTCAGGAATCATTTTTCCAATAAGATGATCATATTCATGAAGGATTACACGGGCGAAAAATTCTGAGGCTTCAGTTTCAACTTCTTCTCCAGAAGTGTTTAAATATTTAACTTTTATATCTCGTGCTCTCTCAACATCATCTCTTAATGTAGGCAGACTTAAACATCCTTCTTCCAAAATAATTTTTTCATCCGATTGTAAAATAATTTGCGGATTTATCATTGCGACGGGTTTTATATCATTATAATCTTCAACTTCGGACACATCAACAACAAAAATTTGTTTATCCAAACCGACTTGGTTAGCGGCTAAACCAACGCCGTTTGCGTTACGCATTGTTTCGAACATTTTTCTAACAATCAATAAAATATCATCATTTATTTCTTTAACGGGTTTTACGACTTTTCTTAAAATTTTATCACCGTATTGAGTGATTGGGTATACAATCATGAATATCTCTCTCTAATATTTTATTATGCAAAAATAATTAAGTTTGTCAGAAGATAAAAGTTTACTAAATAAAAAAACCTCAGATCGCTCTGAGGTTTTAATGAAATTTAGTTTATTTCAATTGTGCGGGGTTTAACTCTTTCCAATTTTGGAAGATTAATTTGCAGTCTTCCATTCTCTAGAGTCGCGACTATTTTTTCTTCATTAATACTATCGGAAAGTTTGAATTTTCTATAATAGTTGCTTGGATCAATTTCCTTCAGCAAATATTTTTTATTCAAAACATCAGAGAAATTGATTCTTCCCATAATTACTAAATCGCCGTCCTCTACCTTTATCTTTACATCTTCTTTACTTACTCCCGGCATATTCGCAACTATGAAATAATCATCGTTAGTTTCATAAATATCTATTAAAGGCGCAACCCACGATTCTTTTTCAAGAGCTTCTTCCCAGCTTCTTTTTTCTTCAACATTTGTTAATAAATTTGTTTCTTCCATTTTAATACTCCTTTACTTTCATTTTTTATTTCTATAAAAGTTTCTATTTATCGTCATCAACAACTTCATAAGAAGCATCTTCAACATTTTTACTGTCATCCTTTGGCGCATCAGAATTTGTTTGCGACTGCTGCTGAGCATTCGGATCAAAACCTTGTCCGGGTTGACCTTGAGCGCCCGGCTGCTGATATAAGTTTTGCGCGGCTTCGCTCCAAACTTTACTCAATTTATCCGATGCGGATTTTATTGTATCAGAATTATTTGTTTTAATTGCTTCTTCAACATTTACAATTTCAGATTCCAGTTTAGATTTTACATCTGCCGGTAATTTATCTTTAAGTTCTTCAATTTGTTTCTTCGTTTGAAAAACTAAATTATCAGCGGTGTTTTTTATATCAACACCCTCTTTTTTCTTTTTATCTTCGGCAGCATGTTCTTTAGCCTGATTTTTCATTTTATCAATTTCATCTTTTGATAAACCGCTTGAAGATGTAATTCTGATGCTTTGCTCCTTTCCTGTCGCTTTATCTTTTGCTGATACATGCA
This sequence comes from Ignavibacteriota bacterium, assembly GCA_016713565.1. Classification (NCBI taxonomy): domain Bacteria; kingdom Pseudomonadati; phylum Ignavibacteriota; species Ignavibacteriota bacterium. Next base: position 654,015 of record JADJOX010000008.1, on the reverse strand, counting down.
TAATTCCGTTAGCGTCAATGTCAAAAGCTACTTCAATCTGCGGAATTCCTCTTGGTGACGGCGGTAAACCTTCTAAGTGAAATCTGCCTAAAGTTCTATTATCAGCCGCCATTGATCTTTCACCTTGAAGAATATGTATTTCTACGCTTGGCTGATTATCCGCGGCAGTTGAAAATACTTCACTTTTCTTCGTTGGAATAGTGGTATTTGATTCAATTAATTTTGTCATTACGCCGCCCAATGTTTCAATTCCAAGTGAAAGCGGAGTAACATCAAGCAAAAGAACATCTTTAACATCTCCGGCTAAAACTCCACCTTGAATTGCCGCTCCGACAGCAACAACTTCATCCGGATTTACACCTTTATGAGGTTCTTTTCCGAATATCTTTCTAACTAAATCTTGAACTTTAGGAACTCTTGTTGATCCGCCTACTAATATAACTTCATCTATCTGCGAAGGTGAAACTCCCGCGTCTTTAATAGCCTGTTCACAAGGTCCTGCTGATCTTTCAATAAGATCATCAATTAATTGTTCAAACTTCGCGCGCGAAATTGTTATGTTAAGGTGCTTTGGTCCATCTTGCGTTGCAGTAATAAAAGGCAGATTAACGTCAGTTTGAGTCGTTGACGATAATTCAATTTTAGCTTTTTCAGCGCCTTCTTTCAATCTCTGCAAAGCCATTGGATCTTTTCTAAGATCAATACCTTCCTGTTTTTGAAATTCACTCGCTAAAAAGTCAATTAATCTTTGATCAAAATCATCACCGCCTAAATGTGTATCGCCGTTTGTAGATTTAACTTCAAAAACTCCGTCGCCTAATTGTAATATTGAAATATCAAAAGTACCGCCACCAAGATCATAAACTGCTACCAATTCTTCCTTGTTCTTCTTATCCAAACCGTACGCTAACGCGGCGGCTGTTGGTTCATTAATAATTCTTCTTACGGTTAAACCCGCAATTTCACCGGCATCTTTTGTAGCTTGTCGTTGAGCGTCATTAAAATATGCTGGAACAGTAATAACCGCTTCGTTTACTTCTTGACCTAAATAATCTTCAGCAGTTTTTTTCATTTTCTGAAGAACCATCGCGCTAATTTCCGGTGGTGAATATAATCTGTCATCAATTTTAATTCTTGCCGAACCGTTATCGCCGGCTACAACTTTATATGGTACTTCTTTAATTTCAATTCCAACTTCATCAAATCTTCTTCCCATAAATCTTTTTACGGAAAAGATAGTATTATTTGGATTAGTTACGGCTTGCCTTTTTGCCGGCTGTCCGACTAATCTTTCTCCGCTTTTGGTAAAACCTATAACAGATGGAGTTGTTCTTCCACCCTCAGAATTTGGTATAACAACCGGATCATTTCCTTCCATCACCGCAACGCACGAGTTAGTAGTTCCAAGATCAATTCCTATTATTTTACCCATTTCATTTCTCCTTAGTTTAAAATTAAGCGACTCAAATGAGCCGCTTTTGTATTTTATTTAGTTAAGCTCTATTATTCTTTCTTTTGCCGTTTTTGGCTCAAGCTTATTTAATTTAATTTCCAACATTCCATTTTCAAATTTCGCTTCAACTTTATCAGAATCAACCTCAACCGGAAAAGTAAAACTTCTTTTGAATTTTCCGTAGGATCTTTCCTCACGATAATAATTTTTTTCTTTTTCTTCCGCTACTTTTTTCTTTTCACCTTCAATTGTTAAAATGTTATCTTGCAATGTTATTTTTAAATTTTCTTTTTTAACACCCGGAATTTCGGCATCGATAATTATATTTTTTTCATTTTCTGAAATATCTATTCTTGGTGAAAAATTATCTTTTTCTACTGCAGAAAAACCTGGGAATTCATCAAAGAATCTTTGAAAACGGTTTGCTAAATGATCAAAATCTCTCATTGGTTCAAATCTTAAAAGTGTCATGTTATTTTCTCCTTTTTAATTTTTGAATATATTTGTCCTTTAGTAAACATAAAATGTGCCAAGAAATATTGTTTGACTTAACTTATTGTAATTAAACCATTTACGGCATTTTTATATTAAAAGTAAATTTTGCCATTTTGACACCAAAAAGTAATTTTGGCATTTTTATTTTGTTTTTGTCTTATTGCGTGTCAATTTGTCGTATAACTTTGGAGGTAATAAATGTTTAACATTGAAGATTTTGATTTAAAGTTAGATACAAACTTTATTGGACGAAACTTCATTTATGTTGAAGAAATTGACTCAACAAATTCTTATTTAATGTCGGAAAGTGAAAATCTGCCGAATGGAACGGTTTTGCTCAGCGAATTTCAAATTGACGGAAAAGGAAGATTAAATAGAAAATGGTATAGTATAAAAGGAAATAATCTTACTTTTTCAATATTGTTTAACAAGAAGATTGAAAAATTAAATATTAACCATGTCAATTTGGCTGCCTCACTTGCCGTTGCTCAATCAATTGAAAATTTATTTCAGCTGAAAACAGAATTAAAATGGCCCAACGACATTTTGGTTAAGAATAAAAAACTTAGCGGAATATTACTTGAATCCAGCTATAAAAATTCCAAACTTGAAAAGTTTGTAATTGGTATTGGAATTAATGTAAATCAAACAAAATTTGAGGGCGAGTATAAAGTTCGACCGACATCAGTAAAGTATGAAGCAAAAAAAGAAATTGCACGCGAAAGATTATTGAATGAAATTTTAAACAATTTAGAAAACAATATCAACGAATTAAACACAAACGCTAAAAGCATTTTGGATGAATGGCGCGATAAATGCAGAATGATCGGCGAACATATAACAATTGATTCCAATAATAATTTGTTGCACGGAATATTTTATGATATTGACGCAAACGGATTCATGATACTTAAAATTGGCGATAAGCTTGAGAAAATTACAAACGGGGATATTTCTTTAAAATAATTATGAACGTTTATTTTGATAATGCCGCGACCACAAAACTGCATCAGCAAGTTTTAGAAAAAATGCTTCCGTATTTAAAAGAAGATTATGGAAACGCATCGGCGATTCATTCTTTTGGAAGAAAAGCCCGAGTCGCAGTAGAAGATTCACGAGAAATTATAGCAGATCTTATAAATGCGGAACCGAGTGAAATATACTTTACAAGCGGCGGAACCGAATCTAATAATTTTATTATAAATGGGATCGCAAAAACTGAATACATAGAGAGCGGTAAAAATAAAATTATTACTTCCACTGTTGAGCATCATTCCGTTTTGCATACATTTGATAAATTGGCAAATGAAGGATTTGAATCAAAGTTAGTGCCGGTAGATGAAAAATTTAAACCTTTGGAAAATAAAATTAAAAACGAGATTGATGAAAAAACTTCGTTAGTCTCAATAATACATGTAAATAACGAAACTGGAAGCATTTTCGATTTCGACATACTTCCAAATAAAGATTATTATATTCATACAGACGCCGTTCAAAGTTTTGGAAAAATTAATATTGACGTAAAAAAAATACATATTCACGCGCTTTCCGCTTCCGCTCATAAAATAAACGGACCAAAAGGAATTGGATTGGCTTATATAAAAAGCGGCACTCCTATGGAGTCATTTATACTTGGCGGCGGACAAGAACGAAATCGAAGAGCCGGAACGGAAAATGTAGCAAGTATTGTCGGATTTGCCGAAGCTGTAAAAATTGCGAAACAAGAACTTGATAACAATTATGAAAAAGTGAGCAAATTAAAAAAATACTTTACACAACAGCTGCATAAATATTTTGCAGATAAAGTTTTAATAAACAGTTATGAAAATTTTTCTCCGTATATTTTAAGTATAACATTTGATCCACAATATTTCAAAAATGATTCCGAAGCGATTTTAATGAATTTGGATATAAACAGAATTGCTGCGTCCTCAGGTTCCGCGTGTACTTCAGGAACTTTAAAACCATCGCATGTTATTTTGGCAAGCGGCAAATCAATTGATTACGCTAAAGGGACTTTAAGATTTTCTTTTTCGGCAAATAATTCTTTTGAAGAAATAGATTTTGCAATTTCCAAATTGAAAAAAATTGCAGAATTAAATAAAAATCGTTAAAAACTTTTTTAACTCATATAACCAATCAGCTTAGTTAATTTTTCTTTTAAGTCTTTTCTATGAACTATTGAATCGACAAATCCGTTTTCAAGCAAAAATTCAGATCGCTGAAATCCTTTCGGTAAATCTTTTCCAATTGTTTGTTTTATAACTCGTGGTCCGGCAAATCCAATCAATGCTTTTGGTTCGGCAATTATTACATCACCAAGCATCGCGTAACTCGCTGTTGTTCCGCCCGTTGTAGGATCGGCTAAAATTGAAATATAAGGCAACCCGGCATCAGCCAATCTAGCTAAACGACTGCTTGTTTTTGCCATTTGCATAAGCGATAAAGCGCCTTCCATCATTCTCGCTCCGCCGCTTTGGGAAATTATGATCATCGGGATTTTATTTTCATAAGCTTTATCTATCGCTCTGGCAATTTTTTCTCCAACAACAGAACCCATGCTACCGCCAATAAATTTAAAATCCATACACGCAAAACTTACTTTTTGTCCGTTTATTGTACCAATTCCTGTTCTTACGGCGTCATTTAATCCGGTTTTCTTAATCGTTTCAGAAATTCTATCCTTATATGATTTAGTATCCTCAAATTTTAACGGGTCAGCCGATTTCATCTTTTTATCTAGCTCTTTAAATGAACCGCTGTCAAAAATAATAGAAATATAATCAGTACTGTTTATTCTAAAGTGGTGGTCGCACTTAAAGCAAACCCAAGCGTTCATTTCCAATTGTCTCGCGTAAATAATTTCTCCGCACTTTTCACATTTTATCCATTGTCCGTCCGGTACGTCAAGTTTTTTACTTTCCGGAGAAATATTTTGTTTTGATCTTTTAAACCACGCCATTTAAATTATTCCTTTTCGATATTAGCAATTAGTGTTACTACGCGCGACGGAAACTGAGGATCATTAGAAATTAAAGTAACAGTTCGTACAATTGGTCCCTTTAAATCTTTTGTATTGAAATCAATATTCAAATTTGATTTTTCGTTCGGCTTAAGCGATCTGTCTTTCATAAAAGTTGCCGTACATCCGCAAGATGATTTTATTTCACTTATTTCCAACACGCTTTTTCCGATATTGGAAATTTCAACTGTAGTTTTAAGAATTTGTCCCTCTTTAACGTTTCCAAAATTTTGAGAGTATTTTGAAAGTTTTATTTCCGGATCTCCGTTGGAAATCCCAACATTCGATGATATTATGTTTGCCTTAAATGATAATCTATATTGTGGATTTTCGGAATCGTTACTGAATATATAAACATACTTTTGCTGTTGTCCCATTCTTCTGCTTGTATCAAAAGAAACATTAATTGAAGTTGTATCATTCGGCTTAATTTCATTTCTAGAAGGTTTTGCCGCGGTACAGCCGCATGAAGCCTTCACTTTTGAAATTTGTAAAACTTGTCCGCCTGTATTGGAAATAACAAAATTATGCTTAAGTACTATCCCTTCTTTTACATCGCCAAAATCAAATTCCGGACTAAGAGCGGAAATCTTCGGACCGGTGATTTGCGCAAATAGTGAAAAGTTAAAAACTAAAAATGTTAAAAAATAATTTATTTTTTTCATTGTAATCTCTTTATCTTAAATTCCTTTAAATAATTTGGCTCAAGAAAATCATAGTCAAAAGTTAATAAATCTTCGCCAAAAAAATAAGCCCATTTTCCAATATTGACGGCTCTAGGCGAAGTAACGTTTTTTACGGTTTTTATATTTTTTACACTTCCGAAAATTAAAGATTCATAACATATATATTTGTCCAGCTCTTTTTTATTTATTAAGCTTAACGGTATTTTTTCCTCAATTTTGTTTTCAAGCAATTTATACTTAGCAAAGTAACATTCTTCAATATTAGCGTTGTTAATGATAAAAAATTCTTCGTTTAATTTTATATATTCGGAAATTTCAAATGCCAATGCCGAAAATGTAGGAACAGGAATTATAGCCAAATTCGCCGCAAAAGCTATGGCTTTAGCAGAGGTTAAACCTATTCTTAATCCGGTAAAAGAACCCGGTCCAATAGAAACGGCAACGGCGGATAAATCATTTGCCGAAATTTTATTTGCCTTAAATAATTCATCAATTACGGGAATCAATCTTTCAGAGTGCACGTGTTTAAGTGAAATAATTCTTTCATCAAAATTGTTTTCGCTAAATAAAATTGCGGCTCCGCACAATTCATTTGAAGTTTCAATGGCAAGTATTATTTTATTTTTTTCCATTAATTAATTTTGATCACTTCAATATTTCGTTCTTCTTTATCATTAAATTGAATTGTAATTTTAATATATTCCTTGGGTAAAATTTGGGGAAACAGCTCAGCCCATTCAATGAAAATAACCGCTTCGGAATTATTTAAATATTCTTCAATACCAATATCATACAATTCTTCAATTTTTTTAATTCTGTAAAAATCAAAATGAAATATCGTAAATTTAGAATAATATTCGTTTACAATAGCAAAAGTAGGACTTACAACATTTTCAATGCCATAATTTAAACAAATAGATTTAACAAAGGTAGTTTTTCCGCTGCCTAAGTTTCCCTCAAGAACTATGATATCGCCTTTCTTAATTATTTGAGAAATTTCGGATGAAAACTTATCCAATTCCGACAGAGAATTAATTTTTCTTTGGCGCAAAATCTCCAATTACTTTTTGCTCTCCATGGTAATAACGGGAAGAATCATTTCTTCCATTGAAATTCCTCCGTGCTGAAATGTATCTTTATAATAATTTAGGTACTTGTGGTAATCAGTGGGATAAATGAAATAAAAATCTTCTTTCGCGATTATGTAGCTTCCGGTAACTCCTCTTTTAGGAAGTTTGAACTTGTGAGGATTATTTATTTGAAACGCGAATTTGGAATCAACGTTAAGATTTCTGCCGAATTTAAATCTTAAATTCTTTGACGTTTCTTTATCCGCCATAACTTTGGCGGCTCTTCTTGTAATTATGCTTCCGTGATCAGTTGTTATAATAACTTTCGCTTTATTCATCAGCGCTATATTTCTAAATGTTCCGAACAATGACGAATGCTGAAACCAGCTATTTGTAAGCGATCTGAATGCCGCTTCATTCGGCGCAATTTCCTTTATCAATTCGGAATCCGATCTTCCGTGTACTAGCATATCCAAAAAATTAACTACAACCGCCATAAAATGAGTTCGTTTGTGCGAAACAATATTTTGTTCAAATGATCTGCCGACATCGGGATCAATAATTTTCATATATTTTAATTCATTATCAAGCTTCACTCTTTTTCTATCGAGCAGAAATTGAAGAAGATCTTTTTCATATTTATTCTGACTTCGCTCATCGTCGTTTCCCTGCCAAAGATCGGGATAATAATTTTCAATTTCGGAGGGATACAATCCGCTGAACAAAGCATTTCTTGAATATGGAGTTGCCGTTGGTAAAATTGAGTAGTAATAATCTTTTGAAATTGTAAAATAATCCAAAAGATGTTTTTCCATCAATAGCCATTGATCTAAACGAAGGCAATCCAGCACAAAAAAGAAAACGGGACCTTCGGCGCTTGACAAATGCGGGATCACAAATTTTTCAACAATATCCGTTGTTAAAACCGGAACATCATTATTATTTTTATTATTAACCCAATACTCATAATTCTTTTCAACAAATTTAGAGAATTCCTGATTGCATTCTTTTTTTTGTTCCAATAAAGTCTGCTGCAAACCTACTTCTCTATGGCTGTCGATTTCAAGATCCCAATTAACCATTTTTGTGTTGATGTCAATCCAATCGTTTGAATTTAAATTATCTGTCAATCTAACAGAGATTTTATTAAAATCCTCCAAATAATCTTTAGTTACATATTCGCCGGAAATTTTTTTGCCGTCCAATATTTTTTTACAAACCATTAATATTTGCGAAGGAACTACAGATTTTATGAGATAATCGGTTATCTTGCTTCCTATTGCGTCATTCATCAAAGATTCTTCTTCGCTCTTTGTAACCATTACAACAGGTATATTCGGATTCATTTCTTTAATTATTGAAAGAGTTTCTAAGCCTCCCATACCCGGCATCATTTCATCTAAAAAAATTAAATCATATTCGGATTCTTTCAATTCAGCAATCGCGTCTTTTCCGTTAGTAAACGTTGTTACATCATATCCTTTTTCCTTTAAAAATATAATATGAGAGCGAAGCATCTCGATCTCATCATCGATCCAAAGTATTTTATAGTTTTTCATAATAATTCTTTTTATGGTTGAATAGCTATATGAACATCCAAACCGGCTTCGTTTGTCGTTGTTGGAGGAATTCTTGAAGCGCCTTGCGGTTCTACCGATGTCCGTTTGTAAAAAATTGCCAAGGTAACTTTTGAGCTTAATGTATATTTTACTCTTGGTTCAATAATTGTCCTCGTTGTTCCGTCTTGAGGTTTTCCTTTTTCATTAAATTTTGATTTTTCCATTTCAAAAATAACTACAGAATTTTGAGCGCTTGTGTAAGAAAGCGACATTTCAATGTCGTTTTTAAGATCCAGACCAAACATCGGTAATGAAAATCCCGATTTAGTAAAACTTGCCGTAACATTTATATCTCTTGAAAATGATTCGGTAATATTGCGCGTCGTAATACCAAGATCAAAACTTGATTTGGTTGAATATTTAACTGCGCCCGTTAAATTTCCGTCCCATATATTATCGAACGTTAGGTTCAAGCCTAATAAAGGCATGAATCCGTAGTTTACTTTTTGAGTTTGAATTTGTTTTTTACCGTCAGGATCAATTTTCCATCCTTCCGTATAGCCGGAACTATAAGCGTGGTTTAATGAAATAGATTTTGCAAAACCTTTTAAGAATTCTATTTTCTCTAAACCTTTCCAATCAAATCTCCAATTTGCCCTTGGAATAAACTTGGAAAATTCTTTAAGTATTGGGATGTTTTGTAAAAACGGCATACTTTCAAATCCGTTTTCAAATGCTTGAGCTAGATTATTATTTTCCTGGTACAATTTGTAAACTTCTGCAATACCGGCGTTTGAAAAGAAAATCGGCAGAAAAATATAAGATTTATCCAATGTTCCGGTTGATGTAATATCATTTATTTCAACATTTCCAAATTCATCAGTGGTAATTCGAGTGGTTTTATTCATTCCCCATCCCACATTCCAATTCAAACTTACCGTCGCGCCTTCCCACAACGGGCGTGAAGTTTTAAAATCCAGAGTATTTTTTTCAGAAAAATTATCGGACAAATTTCCATTTGGCGCTCTTGGTCCAATATTTCTATTTAGTCCAAGCATAAAAGAACGGGAAGGACCATTTTCGTCAATTGACTGCAATCCCCAGAAATTTGTAAATCCAGTACCTTTAGCACTAATTCCGCTTCCGCTTGAAGAAATGGATTGTGAAAAATCCATATTAATATTTTCATATTCAAAAAACAACCATTGCGACGCAAGTTTCAGATAATTAAGTGCAATTGAAAAAATAGGTTCTTTCGGCGTAATATTTAAAGTGTCGTTTTGAATCTCATTGTCATCGTGCAGAGTTTCTTTCGGCTGATCCGGTTTTTCATTATCATCAGAATCATCATCTTCATTTGAATTTTCATTAGTAACCACATTTGCGGGTTTTCTCGGGCCGCCTCTCTGCTGTGTATTACGGACATTTTGAGTTGTTGATTTAGCGGTTTTATCTTCCATAAACAATGGAGCTGAAAGTGATTTAAGTTTTATACTTAATCCGGCTCTTAAATTGTTTGAAAATCCCGCGCTTCTGCCCAAAGTATCTTGTTTGAAATTATTTTGCCAATTGTATGAATTGGTAAACGAAAAATTTACATTTATATATTTATTGAGATCCCAAAGCTGTGGAAGTTTAGGTTCCGTTTTTAAATTGAAGCTCTGCGCGTAGCTGTAATCCTTTCCGAAATATTGACCATTTAAAATGTCTCTCCAAACATCGCTTTCCGATCTTCCAATATTGTCAAATGCCAATAAATGAGCATAAGATGAAGCTACGTTTACATTATACGCTACGCCCAAATTTAGGAATCCGCCTTCCGTAATTTTCCAGTTAAAACCAAAATCTCTTTTTGCGGTAAAATCTCTTTGTGTATTTATTTCAGCGCTTTCCTGCCGACTTAAACTTGCGGCATTTCTTCTATTTGCAGATAAACCTGTTGAAAAGGTTTGAGGTGAAAAATAAATCTTCACATTTTTATAATCTTTGAACATTTCAATAAAACTTCCCAATAGCGGAATATCTGCGGCAAAGATATAATTTTCTTTGCTGAAGTTAAGTGAGTATTTTCCGCTTCCGTTCCACTGCCATCCATTAGAAAATATCATTTGCGGATTTCTGTTAAAAGTTTTATTAAAGCTGAAAGAAAATTGAAGGTTATTGATAATGTCTTCAATATACCAGCTTTTATTCGGAATTTTAAATTTAATACTTGATAGCGACCAAGTATCCGAAATGTTTAATGTCTGCGAAGTTTTTCTTATTGTTTCGTTGGCATAATTTTCGGCTTGCTGTTCCGTTAAACCTGAGGCGACTTGTTTTTTTGTTTCGAGTTTTACGGCTTCATCTACATTAATATCAGTCCCCGGAACATAAAGAGGTTTTGTTACCGATTCTGATCTTGAATAACTTACACCGAGACTGCTTCCTGTTAAATTCAACGGAATAAATTTAAACACATTCAAATTAACAGATCCGCTCCAGCTTGAGTTATCTACTCTTGAGCCGAATCTCTGGTTTAATTTGTGAAAATAAGGATCTGTTTTGCTCGCGTTTAAGTTTACTGTTAACAAATCGGCAATTTTAAATTGAGTTGAACCGCTGTAAGCCAATCCGGGCGTATCGTCGGCGCCAAGTACTCTTAATTCATTTATCCAAATTTCCCCAGATACAGAGCCTATTGTTTCTTGTTCGGATTTTGGATTTTTAATACCAAAAGAGAAGAAATTAATTTTTGTTAAAGAAGGATTCCCTTTCACGGCATAATAATGCCCGATTTGTCCCGCGACAGAATCCGCATAGTATTCTTTATCATCGGTCCTCACTTGTTTAATTGCGGTTAATTTATCAAATGATATTGAAATTTCACTCCATCCATTTTTATTAAATTCTCCTTTAGTTACAGGCATGTGATATTCATAAAAGTTTGAGGTGTCAGTTCCAAATCTAAAATAAACTTCGGAGCCGTGATTTTTTGCGCTTTCATAAAATGAAATTGAACCCGGCGCGTCATTTTGATCACCTCGGATAAATAATTTCATTTCTTTATAATCAAAAACATCAAGAGGTTTATACAAATACTTTACAATTTCTCTGGAATCATTATCTTGTAATTTATTTACGGTAAGTTTCAACGCTTGTTCATTTTTATAAACAACCTCTTCAGTTTGTGTTCTGTCTCTTTCTCTTTGAACTCCCGGTGGACTGACGTAACTAGGATCATCTTCAAAATTTATTGTAGCTATTACCAATGTAGTATCATTTTCTGTTACTTTTCCCGGAACAGTAACTTTCTGCCATTGATTTCCAACTAAGTTCATTTCGGCAAATCGCAATCTTACAGGCTCGTCGGAACCATTAATACAAATTCTAATGGCTTCTACCAAAGTTAATGTCGGATTACCAATTTTACTTGTTTCCTGTCTCAAAGGAATTCTGAATTGTCTCCAATTTTTCTCACCGATACCGCTTATATATGGGTTTTTATTTTGAGAAGTATCCAAAGGAATTTCATAACGGAAATAACTGTTTATTTTATCAACACCGTAATTTTTATTTTTCAAATCTTCGGAATCAGGCAGTCTGCCTGCATCACTCAACTTTCCATTTCCCTGGGTTCCGTTTATAGTTGAGTAATCTCTTGAGCCAAGAGAAAAATTAAAGTTATCGTTGCTGGGATCTCCGCTTCCGTCTACATCGCCATATAGAGCAATTTCTTCGGCATCTGTCATGCCGTCGAGTCCAACGTCTTCATCTTCATCAAGAATATCGTTGTATGGTTGTTTATCTTCGGTATTAAATTCATTATTTGGAATTACGTCTTCACTTATTTGCCCAAGGTCGACAATCATTTTAGATCCGGCTGGAGCGTTCGCGATATTAATCCAAAATTCTATGAACTCGATATTTTCTTCAACCAAGTTGCCCGCCGATGAAGAAAGTCCGCGCATCATTCCACCCCAAAGTTTGGATTTATCATCTAACTTCGGATTATAGTTATACGTACCTCTTTTGTTCGGATTATACACATAGTCCAATACCGTTACTTGATTATCTTTACGTCCAACGTCACGTCTTCCACCCCAAATAGAATCAACTGTTACGCTGGAAGGATAAATATTAAACCAATAACTTTGAGCTTTATAGTCCATTATTTTCAATCTTTCCAAACTTGAAATTCCCTCGAGCGAATCTGGAATACTTAAATCTTTCCATCCTGTATAATTAACACCAACGGGAATAATTCTTTTTGCGCCTTCAAAATCATCTATATAAGCAATACTCTGACTATTATCACTTTTGATCGTACTCTTTTTGGTATTAGGATCCGGACTCATATAAGCAAATTCGCCTTTAACATTAAAGGAGGACATTTCTTTAGTTGAAATTAAATAATCCAAACCTTTGGTTAAAAACGGCAGATCAACTCCAGTTTGAAAATCCATACCGAATATTGAGTTGTTAAGCGGCTCTTCACCGATTCTAACTTTATCACTTAAAGTAGTTTGATTTAGGTTCAAATATGAAAAACCAAGTTTTGTTTTTTCACTTACGTCGTAAATTCCCCTAAACCCAAGTAGTGTTTTTGATGCGAGCTGAAACAAATCATTTTTTTCAAATGTAATTTTTAAATTGGCTCCGGGAACGAGCGCGTCTGCATTTCTAATAATTACTTGACCGATGTTATAATCAACACTGTAATCCGTCCCGTTCTCCAATGTTCTTCCGTCTAATGTAACTTTAACTGAATTTTCAACAACGTTGAAGCCAATGTTGTAAACTGATGAAGCCGCCGCCGAATATTCGCCAACAATTATAAATTTGTCTTGAGCTTTATCGTTTTTCGCAAAGGTAACGGTTGTATCATAAATTGCCTGATAAGCTTTATCGGGACTAAAAGGAAAATCTTTGCCGAATGGCTGAAGTCTTGGGAAAATTATTTCCCCGGTTTTTGTAAAAATCGTCCTTCCCTGTTCAAAATCAAAAGCGCCGTCGGGATCACCGCCGCCGCTCTCATCGCTCAAATCAAGGCCAAACGTTTCGAGAATATTCTTACCTTCGAGTTCCCTAACCGCTTCCTGACCCGGAATTTGATAATTGATATCAAGTTTAAAACCTTCTTTGTTTACATCCCTTCCGCCGATAGGATAAATATTTTTCAACTGCAGTTTCCAAGCATCAGCAAAAGTTCCGCCGGGTTGAAGTTTCTCTGGTTTAACTAATTTTAAAACCATTATTGATGAGGTATCGGAACTTTCCTTTAAAAATTCTCCGTAATATTTATCAACAATACCTTCGGGCCCTTCTGTTCTAAATGAAACAGCAATCGCGTCTTCAGGATTAACTTGTGTTCTGAAACTTATAAAGCCTGCATAAATATTTACATCATAATCCTGTCCTTCAATCATTCTGACAAATCTGCCATTGATAACGCTTCTTCCGGGAATTGAGTTACTTGTAATTTGTTTGTATGCTTCGTCATAAGGAACTAACGAAGTATCAGATATTCTTGCAGGCAGATCAATAAAAGCATTTGCTTTTCTTTCGTTGCTTATGTCAATTCTTTGAGATGTGGTTTTCCAAACTTCTATTTCTTTGATTTTATATTCTTTTAACACAACAGGATTAGCGTTAGCAAAATATTTTTCAAAAAGATTTAAATTCGGTTCTGTCGAGGCGTAATCTAAATCAACAAAATAATGGTTCTGCGAATAATCGTAGGCATGAATTTCAAATTCATTTTTCTGGGTTCCGCCGGAAACCGAAACTTCTTCTACCTCGCTTTTTTTCTGTGATGCTAAAGCAGTTAAACTAAATGGACCGAATTGGAATAGGGCTTTAATTCCAAATAAAGCTTCACCGCCGCCTACTAATGGCGAAGTTTGAAGCGAAACGTTACCTGCTTCAACATTTTGAACAATTTCATCTTCGTAACCTTTGTACTGAAGTTTCAATTGGTTTTCGTATTCAAAAGTTCTTTCAGTGTTCCAGTCGGCGCCAATTGTAAGTTTATCCCCAATTAAACCGCTTACGTTAATTTGAACCTGCTGTTTAAAGTCTGGTTCATTTCTTGTGTTTCCCAAAAGCGACGCAGTAACACCTTCGGTAGTTTCATTTCTCCAAGCTCCATGTATATCAACAGCTCCGCTTATTTTTAAACTAATTTTAGGCGGACCGAAAATACTTAGAATACCGACACTTGGGAGAGGAATTTCAATATTTGTAATATCTTTGATAAGCTGTCCAAGATCATCCGCGCCTTCTTTAAGCTGATACTTATAACCCAGCGCTTGCCATGATCCACGCTCAACATTTTCCAAACGTAATTTTATATATTCTTCAAGAGGCATTTTAATAGGTTGTCTAATTTCATTATTGGCAATTAATTCTCTAATAATTACAAAGCTACCCGTCGAATCCAATTCAACGGTTCTTCTAATATATTTTTCAGAAGGATAAACATATAAGCTTAATTTTCTATCCGGAAATAATTGAAGGAATTGATTATCAGTCCGTACATATTTAAAGTTTTTTAACCTATAAGTAGAATCGAGCTTCATCGAATCGAATTTTGTAGAATCATATTCCATCTGCATTAGCTGAAGAGAATCCATGTTTGTAGTATCAGTCTGAAATAAATCGGTAGAGTCGGGAAATTGATTATCCGTTAAATGCCTATTAGAATTGATGTTATCAAAATTAAAATTTACTGCAGAAGGCAAATCATTATTTATGCGTGCTTTATTTCCAGCAGGCAGAATTAGAGCATATGCTGATAATACTGAAAATACCAGGAATGCGATGTAGAAATTTCGATTGTTTTGTTTCTTTAATTTCAAATTTAAAAAATAACCTAAGTAATTTGAGATTCTAAATAAAGTAAAGTTTTTCTATAAAACCTCCTTTTAATAGGAACGAAAAATTATCTATTTCAATATTAATTATCAATAAATGAATTTTACAGTCAAAAATATATGCCTATATTTTATGAATATCCTTCAAATAAGTATCTACAGATAAAATTTCAATAATTTTACTATGCTCAACAATTGCGGCACTCAATTTATTTCCTCTAAATGCTCCGGTATCAATATAGAGCGTATGAGAAGATTTATCGAACTTGGGCTCGGCATTATGCGTATGACCAACAATTTGCAATTTACCCAAATCGAGTAATTTATCTCTATTCCACATAACTCCATGATCAGATTCAATTTCACTATCGATTATTTTACCTAATACATTTAAATTTTTCTTATATCCTGAAGGTACAATTTTTTTATAAAATGATGAAAAGCCTGCGTGCGTAATGAAAGCATCATCATGATTATACCAAAAGGGCTGCTGATTTATGTATTCAATATGGTCCCAAATTTTTTCGGGTTCAAATTCATATGCGGCTAAAGTTTCGCCGTTATCATTATGAATCCAAGTTCTCGCAAAAACACTTCCCGGCAGCTGGAAAAAATGCACAAACATTAGGTCATGATTTCCCGGAGTAAATTTAATTTCTTTTTCTTTTAAAAATTCAACCGTCTCTAAACAATAATGCCCGCGGTCCAATAAATCGCCAACGGAGAAAATTTCTGCCGAAGGATAGGAATTTTTTATTTTATAATACAATTCCTTTAGGGTGTAATAACATCCATGAATATCGCCAATTACTGCAATCATTTTACCTAAATATAATAAGTCTCTTTAGCAAATTTAATTAGTTCATCTCTGAATTTTGGATGAGCAATTTTTATAAGCGCTCTTGCTCTTTCTTGAATACTTTTACCGAAAAGATTTGCGATGCCATATTCAGTAACAACATAATGAACATCACCTCTTGATGTAACTACCCCTGCCCCTGGTTTTAGAATTGGCACAATTCTACTTATCTTTTCATCCTTAGTAGCAGAAGGCAACGCAATAATAGGTTTGCCTCCTTCCGAGTGCGCCGCTCCTCTTATAAAATCTACTTGTCCGCCAATTCCGCTGTAAAACCGAGTGCCAATTGAATCCGAACAAACCTGACCTGTAAGATCAATTTCCAACGCTGAATTAATTGCAACCATTTTATTGTTTTGCGCAATTATAAACGGATTATTTATATACTCCTGAGGATGAAATTCAAATATAGGATTGTTATCAATAAAATTAAATGATTTTTTGGTTCCAAGTACAAACCCGGCTATTATTTTTCCGGGATGTAAAGTTTTACGTTCGCCATTAATTACACCGGATTCAACCAGATCAATAATTCCATCACTGAACATTTCGGTATGTATTCCCAAATCTTTATGGTTTTTTAAATTTTTCATAACCGAGTCGGGAATTGCGCCAATTCCCATTTGAAGAGTCGAACCGTCCTCAATCATTCCTGCTATATATTGGCCGATTTTATCATAACTGGCAAGCATGTTAGGCGCGGTATCCGGATCAACTTGAGGAAGTTCCATCAAATCTTCATTGTGTTCAACAATAAAATCAATTTTATTAAGATGTATAAAACTATTGCCTAAACCCCGCGGCATCTGATCATTTATTTGAGCAATTACAATTCTGGCTTTTTCGGCAGGAGTTTTAATGTTTCCTACATCAATACCATAACTGCAAAATCCGTGTTCATCCGGAGGTGAAACATTTATTAATGCAACATCCGGAACAATTACTCCTCGTTTAAATAACATAGTTACTTCAGAAAGAAAAATAGGGACATATTCACTTCTTCCTTCATTAACTGATTTTCTGGCGTTGCCTCCAATAAAAAATGCTTTATGGGTAAAATGTTTTTCCATACCAGGAGCCAAATACGGAAGATCACCGACAATTAAAATATGATAGAGCAAAATATCTGAAAGTTCGTCTTTTTTTCTTACCAAGGCTCTAATAAGTTCCATCGGTGCCGCGCATCCCGGCTGAACAACAATTTTATCGCCGGACTTTACAACTTTAAGCGCGTCGTCTGAATTAAATACTTTTGACCGGTATTTTTCGCGCCAAGTTGATTTTGATATTTTGCCAACTAATTCTGATGTCATTTCTTATTCAAGCTCATTTAATTCGTTGAAAAAACATGAAGTCTTCTATATTCAAGTTCAAAAGTTTCCGCCACAATTTCATTTGTGCAATTGCCTAAATAAGTGCAGACTCCTTTTGATAAACCAACATCTCCAAGCAATGCGTTGGATAAACCATTATCGGCAATATTCATAATGTATTCAAGAGAAGCGTTTGTTAAGCCATAACTCGCGGTTCTTGCGACTAACGCGGGAATATTTGGAACGCAGTAATGAATTACGTCATGTTTTACAAATATCGGATCGGATAAAGTAGTAGGATAGCTTGTCTCAACACATCCGCCTTGGTCAATTGAAACATCAACAATAACCGAACCGCGCTTCATCGTTTTTACCATATCTTCCGTAATTATAAAAGGAAGTTTTTCACCTTTAATTTGAACCGCGCCGATAAGTAAATCAGCAAATTTTACTCCGCGAGCAATTGTTAAAGGATTTGCCACAACCGTTGTAATATTATTTGATATCGTATTTCCAATTCTTCTCAATCTTCGCAAATCCTTATCAAGAACTATTACTTGCGCGCCTAACGCATATGCGGTTCTTGCGGCGTTGTAACCTACAACACCGGCTCCTAAAATTACAACCGCGGCAGGAGCAACGCCGGGAATTCCGCCTAAAAGAATTCCTCTTCCCGAAGGCACATCGCTCTTCAAATATTTACTTCCTATTTGTATAGCCAATTGTCCGGCTATTTCACTTATTGTTTGAAGCACCGGAAGCTGGTCATTTTTTTCTATCAACTCATAACTGATTGCGACGGCTTTTTTTTCAATTAATTTTTCAATTATATTTTTTTTACCTACAGAAAGATGCAGAAACGAAAATATGATTTGATTTTCCTGAATTAAATTTGCAGTTTCTTCAGTCAATGGAGTTACTTTTGCAATTAATTCGGCTCTTTGAAAAACTTCTTCCACGCTATACACAATTGTCGCGCCAACATTAATATAATCTTGATCCGTGAAATGACTTCCCAATCCGGCTTGAGTTTCTATAAAAATTGAATGTCCGGATTTTACCAAAGCGTCAACGCCCGCCGGGGCAATAGCAACCCTTTTTTCTTCTCTTAATGTTTCTTTTGGTATTCCAATTCTCATAATTAAAGTATTAATTTATTTATGTATCAAAATAAACAGAAATTACAGTCAAAACAAAAAAATTTTTACGCTTTGGTATTTATAAATAGTTTGCAATAAATGATTTAGACAACGGGAGTTAATGCATCTTTTCCATTTAAGATATTAAGTATGTTTTTTGCCGCAAGTTCCGCCATTTTGTTTCTTGTCTCGAAAGTTGCGCTTCCAATATGAGGGAGTAAAACCACATTTTTCAATTTGAACAAAGCTTTGTTCAGTTTCGGTTCATTTTCATAAACGTCAAAACCGGCTGAAAATATTTTTTTGTTTTTTAGAAGTTCTATTAAATACTTTTCTTCTATAATTTCACCGCGTGCTGTGTTTACAATAATAGCAGTAGGTTTTAACAAATCTAATTTTTCTTTATTAAGAAGATTTTTTGTTTCAGAATTTAAAGGCAAGTGGATTGAAATAAAATCACTGCTTTTCATTAAAATATTCAAATCAACTTTTTCTGCATTTGTTTCTTTTTCAAAATTAGGTTTTTTGGATTTACCGTAATATAAAATTTCACAGCCAAATGCTTTTAATCTTTTTGCTGTAGCTTGACCTATTCTGCCGGCGCCTATTATACCGGCTTTTTTACCGCTGAGTTGAATGCCCAAAAACAACTCTGGCTCCCATCCTTTGAATTTCAATTGCCGCATATAATTTTCCGATTCGACAATTCTTCTTGAGCAAGCAAGAATTAGTGAAACAGCTATTTCTGCAGTAGCGTCGGTTAAAACATCAGGAGTATTTGTTATAATAATTCCTCGTTTTTTTGCATAACTAATATCGATATTGTTAAATCCCACTGCATAATTTGCAATTACTTTGCACTTTGGCAATTGGTCAATAACTTCTTTATCAAATTTATCCGATAAAAGAGATAATATGCCGTCAGCGTCTTTAGCGAATTTAATTAATTCAATTTTTGTCAAAGGTCTTTTAAGAGAAGATTCTTTTACCTCAATTCCTTTCTGAATTAAAAGCTCTTTAGCAATTGAGGGAATTTTTCTTGTAATTAATACTTTCATATTTATCCGAATAATAATCTTACAATAAAAATTGCGCCAAGAACTCCGGCAATATCCGCGATAAGTCCGGCGGCAAGCGCATGACGGATTTTTCTAATATTTACCGCTCCAAAATAAACGGCAATTACATAAAAAGTTGTTTCAGAACTGCCGAAAAATGTAGAAACCAAAATTCCAATCATTGAATCGGGACCATGAGTAGCAATTATTTCTGCCATAACGCCAAGAGAGCCCGAACCGGAAAGAGGACGCATTAAAGCCATTGGTAAGGCTTCCGCCGGCATTCCAATTAAATTTGTAATTGGAGTTAAAATATAAATTAAAATTTCCATAGCCCCGCCGGCTCTAAAAATTCCTATTGCCACAAGCATCGCCACTAAATAAGGAATAATTCTAATAGCAACATTAAATCCTTCTTTAGCTCCTTCAATAAACATCTCATAAACTTTAACTTTTTTTATCGCACCGTAACCAATAAAAATTAATATCAACATCGGAATTGCAAGAATTGAAATTACTTGAATTATTGTTTTAAAAAATTCAGGATTTAAAAAACTCAGACTTTTAGAAACAGCAGATAAAATACCTGTAACACTTAAAATAAAAAGCGAAGCAATAATTGAAAAAAATATTATAAATCCTTTTACATTTGATTTAATCAAACTTGAAATTCCGCCTTCCTTAAGCGGAAATTTTTCTAAAATTTTTGCGGAAGCAATTCCCGCAATAGTAGCGCAAGAAGCCCCGAATACGGAGGTACCGATAATTATTGCCGGATCACTGCTTCCAGAAGCGGCCCTAACCGCTATTGCCGTTGCTGGTATAAATGTTAATCCCGCTGTATTTACGGCTAAGAATGTACACATTGCGTTTGTGGCTACTCCTTTGTTCGGGTTTAATTTATCTAATTCTTCCATTGCCTTTAAACCAAAAGGAGTCGCTGCATTTCCAAGTCCGAGCATATTTGCCGCCATATTCATTATCATAGCGCCCATTGCCGGATGATCTTGAGGAACGGAAGGATATAAAAATTTTGTGATAGGTTTCATTATATTCGCAATTATTTTAATCAATCCGGCTTCTTCAGCAACTTTCATAACTCCAAGCCATAAAGTCATTATGCCAATTAATCCAAGCGCAATATCAACAGCGGTTCCCGCGTAATCCAAAGCCGAGTTTGTAACATCTTTCATTTTTGCGAATGAAATATTTTCCAAAGTTATTTGAGCTTCATACTTTGCCGAACTCAGTTTATTTTGAATATATATATTACCCGTAAGATCATCTTCCTTGCCGGAAATTTTTGCCATTTTTTTCCAAAATTCGGGACTATTTTCATCAACAACAAAAAATAAAACTCCTGAATTTTTATCTCGTGATATTGTAAGTAATGCCATTTGTTCAATATCCGTCTGATTTTTTTCACTATAAAACGAATTGAATTTTTCCTTTTCTATCTTCAGCAAAACCGGGACTTTACCGTCATAAACGCTTTTTGAAGAATCTTCCAAAATTATTTCTGCGGCTAATTTTTCATTATTCTTATACTTGTTTTCCGATTTTTCAATTATATCCGTGGTTAATGCTACGCCAATTCCAAGCACTAATAAAGTAAGCCATACATAATTTAACATCGCCGCTCCTTGATTTTAGAGAAGAAAAATAGAAATTTGCGATACAAGTTATAAATTATTATAATAATTTAACTCAACTTTTTTTAAAAAGAGAATAAAATGAAAATTGCCATTTGTCAATTTGCGCCAGTATGGAATAATAAAGAAGAAAGCATTTTATCTATTGAAAATATAATCTCAAAAATTGAGAAAGGAACAAATTGCCTAATATTCCCGGAGATGACGCTTACCGGATTTACAATGAACGCAAAAGATTTTGCAGAAGAGATTGACGGATTGGGCATTAGTTATTTTCTTTCGCTTGCGAGAAGAAAAAAATTAGAAATTTTTGCCGGGATTATTGAAAAGGATGGAAACAAATATTACAATTCACTTTTTCATTTTAATTCTTGGGGAATAATACAAGCTGTTTACAGAAAAATTCACCCATTTTCACTAGCAAAGGAAAATGAAAATTATTCGGCAGGAAATGAAGCATTAGTATCAACAATTGATTTGAATAATATTGGACTTTCAATTTGTTACGATCTCAGGTTTCCCGAATTGTACAGAATGCAGACCAAAAACGGAGCCGAAGTTTTAATAAATATCGCGAATTGGCCAACCAAAAGAATTGATCACTGGAAAACTTTGTTGAAAGCAAGAGCGATTGAAAATCAATGCTACGTAATTGGAGCCAATAGAATCGGTAATGATCCTTACTATGAATATAATGGATGTTCTGCTGTTTTCAATCCAATGGGCGAAGAACTTATTCTTGCGGCGAATGAAGAAAAATTATTTTATTGCGAAATTGATTTCAATATTGTAAAAACAGTTAGAGAGAAACTGCCATTTTTAAATGATATGAAATTGATTTGAAGTTTATTCACTTAGTCCAAACATTTTTTTTATTTCATTATCCGAAATTGATTTTTGAATATTTTCTTCTGAAATGTTTTTTTTATACCGGATAATTTTCGCAAAGTCTTCACTCTTTATTGCCTCGCAGCTGTTCACTTTGGCGTAATCAAAAATTTTTGAATCGGAACTTACAATTGTTAATAATTTCGGATTTTTTGAAGAATCTATTTCCTTAATTATTTTTGAATCGGCGGAATGATTCTGTGAATAATAAATTTTTATTTTAGATGAAACGACAGGCTCGTTTTCATATCCATCGAAGTGAAGTGAAATTTTATAATTTTTATCACTAAAATATTTATCAAGAATTTTTACTAAATTTTTTCTCGATTGATCTTTTAACTTTTGTTGAAGATTTTGAAGGGATTTTACTTTTCCTATTAAATTATTTCCGTCAATTATATAAGTTTTCATTTTTATAATAAAATTAAAACCCGGAATATAATCCTTTGTTTTTTGTAACCTTTACGTCGCGTAATTCCGGCGCTTTCATTCTTATTTCAAATCTATATCCGGTATAATTTCCAATTGGGTTCCAGCTGAAATTCATTTCCCAACATTCCAAATCTCTATAAACAGTAATTCTTGGCGCCGCTATTTTATCTTCTTGAAAATCATAATTTCCCATTACTCCGAATTTCCAATTTTTTGTCAGATTAAATCCTAAGTTAATTCCCAAATTAGAATTTATTTCACCTTTAGCCGCAGTAGGTTTTGAAAAATTGTAAGAATAATTTAAAGATAAATTCCACGGAATTGAAAAATCCGCCTCTTGTTCGTCATAAAGTTCCATTCTGTCTTTTCGTTTGAATGACGAATATTCCTGATTATTATCATTTGCCTCTTTACCCGTTCTTTTCTCACCGGAAAGTTTATCACCGGAAATATTTGCAGAAACTGCAAACTGCAAATTAGTAATTCTCAACAAACCTTTTCCATTTTCCGCAAGGTATTGATTTAATCTTGTATTATCCGCAAAATCATAAAATGTATATCTTGAAGATCCGGAGAAGTTAAGCATGCTTCCGATATTTGTTCTGTAGCTTAATGACAAATCCGAAAGATTATTACTATCGGCGGCAAAATTATAACCAGTAGTAACGTCAAAATTCAGTAAAGTAATTTTCTTTGCCTCAGAGGTTGTGTCTGTGGGATCTTTCATAGTCTTCATTTCAAAAACATTACCCAAAGAAAAAGATATACTTTGTGATTCGCCTCTTGAAACTCCGCCGAAAACTTCTTTGGCATAAGGATCATATTTAACTACAGTTCCGTCTGATTTTGAATAAGATTCGTAATAACCCCACTTTTCATCGGAAAAATCCGGCGTGTAATTGTATGAAATACTTGGAATTAAAGTATGTCGAAAAGCGTCGATCCCCAACATTTGCGGCTGGAACATTCCGTATAATT
Organism: Ignavibacteriota bacterium; assembly: GCA_016713565.1. NCBI lineage: Bacteria > Pseudomonadati > Ignavibacteriota > Ignavibacteriota bacterium. The sequence goes on along the minus strand of JADJOX010000008.1, from coordinate 630,557 downwards.
TGGTAGATGTTCCCAAACTAAAACGGAATGTGCGAAGCATATTAATTTCATGTTTATCAACTGTATCAATTGCGTTTGTTTGATTATAGGTCTTTAAAAAACTTGTTGAATTGGAAATATTCTGAGTGGTTTCAACAACATAATTAGTTTTTTTGTTATACCATTTTTCAACGTAACTTAAATTTGGTGTTATATTAAAATAACCCAGTTTCGGTGAGGCGCTGAATCCAAGATTATGCTGAATACCTCCTCTGATTTTAAGTTCATTGCCTATTTTATTTCTGTCGTTTCTAAATTGACCTGAATAATTCATACCAATATATTCATACCATTCTTGATTGCTTGGCGTACTTGTTTCGCTTTTAAATGGATAACTTTGCGATTTATTGAATGTTAAATTCGGTAAAATTTCTCTTATATCGCCCGATTTTAAATTTTGCGTCCGGCTATAATTGATGTTTATACTATTGCCTGATTCTTCCCATCTTTTAGATAATGTCGCGTTTGACGTAACATTTTGTCTCAAAAGATCGTCGTAACTTGTACTGTTATTTGATAAATATGTGCTGGACTGAAAATTCAAATTAGCTGATAAATTTAAAGTCGGCGTAAACGTTTGATTATGCGATAATGAAATATTCCAATCTGAGCTTCTTTGTTTATCTGGATCTTCATTTTCACCAATTAATATTTTAGAATAACCGGCATTAAGATTTCCGTTAAAATTGTATCTATCCGCGTATCTAACTCTGCTTCTTAAACCGTAACCGCCGCGCATATAATAATCGGCGTTCAAAGTTAAATCCAAATAATCACTAATCGCAAAAAAGTATCCGAAATTTTTAAAATACTGTCCTTTTTGATTTTGATAGCCGTAATTCGGCGCAATCAATCCAGATCGTCTGCCCTTTTCATCAGGAAATACTGCAAACGGAATTGGAATTGGAATTGGAACTCCGCCGATATACATAAATATCCATTTGGCAAATATTTTATCTTTTTGAATTACCTTCATTTCCGCCGCGGTAAAATGCGTGTGCGGAGTGTCGCTTGTACAAGTAGTGTACATTCCGTCTTCAATAAAAAAAGTATTTTTATCGACTTTGTTTACATTTTTTCCTTCATATCTTGAATCTTCTTTTTTGTTCTTTGCCGCTGAAATGAATCCCTTTTTGGTTTTGAAATTATATCTTAGTTTAGTTCCTTCGTAATTTTCATCACCTTCTTTTAAAACGGGAGTTTGTGCAAGACCGTTCACCGCATTTGTATCAGCAGAATCAATTATACCTTCGGCTTCCAAATCGCTGGTTTCAAAATTGACATTTATCATTCCTCCAGTCAATGTCGTTTCTTTATATTTGATTTCACCTTTGCCGAATATTTTCATTCTTTTATTTGGAATGTTGAACATTAAAGAATCGGAAGCGCTGCTGTAAACAACGTCATTAATTTCATTTTTTTTTGACTTAGCAGAATCCGGCTGAGCAAATTGATTTAAAGTTTGAGAAGTATCGGCTTTTGATATGGAAGAAAGGGAATCACTTACCTGCGCAATTAAATTGCTGAAAGCAATTCCTAAAATAAATACTATTAAGACTTTCTTCATTTTCAGATTTGTTTACTAATAAATTTTATTTATCGAAAATTATTTGACAATATTCAAAATATTGAAAATAATTTAATCATAAAATACCAATGAAGAAGCGCCTTTTATTCCGGCATTATTTTTCAGTTCAGCGGGATAAATTTCTATTCTTGGTTTTAATGAAGTTAAAACTCTGGATTTCAACGATTCTTTGGCAGCGCTGAATAATGGCTTGCCAAATCCGGAAACTCCGCCTCCGATAATAATATTGCATATATCAAGAATATTAACAATAGAAGCTAAACCGTGTCCTAATGTAACACCTAAATAATTTATATAATCAATAGAAAATTTATCGCCGAGTAAAGAAGCTTCATGTATTGTTTGTGGTGAAAGTTTATTCAGGTCATTATTTATTAATTCAAATATTTTTGAGTCATTGTGACCATTTAACTTTTCTTTTACATCTCTAATGAAATAATTATTTCCTAAATATGCTTCCAAACATCCAATTGAACCGCAATTGCATTTTGCGCCATTGTGGTCAATAGTTACATGACCAATTTCTCCGGCACCGCCGGTATCACCTCTAAATAATTTTTTGTTGAAAATTATTCCACCGCCAACTCCGGTTCCGAGAGTAATCATTATAAAACTTTTTAAGTCTTTTCCGGCTCCGTAAATTAATTCACCTATCGCCGCGGCATTCGCGTCATTTTCTACAAATGTTGGAATTGAAAATTCCTTGCTGATAATTTTACCCAAATGAACTTTTCCCCAACCCGGTAAATTGGGCGGATTTTCAACAGTTCCTTTTTTCAATGAAACAACACCGGGGGAACCGATACCAATTCCCTCAATTAAATTCTTATTACCTTTAAGCAATGTTGAAATACCTTTTTTAATTTGTCCTAAAGATTTTTCAACACCTTCATCGGCAAGAGTTGGAATTGAAATTTTTTTAACGATTTTTCCTTCGTGTGTTACAATTCCAATTTTAATTTTTGTCCCGCCTAAATCAACGCCAACAGCATATTTAATTTTCATAAAGATTCTCTTAATTAAATGATTTATCTATAATTGTTAATGGACTTGGATAAGTTAAATCACCAATTTGAGTTCCCAAAACTGGTTCAGCAATAATCTTGACGTTTGAAGTATTTCCTTTTGCTCCGCCTAAATTCAACGCCAAATTAATTAAATTGTTAAGACCTTCCCCTTGAAAAAATTCGAGCATATCCAATTTCATTTCTAAGGGAATTACGGTTGTATTTTCAACCGCGGGAACCGCGACCGGATTAGATATATTTCCGGAAATTGTTTTTTTATCATTTATATAAAGTGTCCACGGAAATGACTTAAGAGAAATATCAGCGATGGAATTTGCTGAAGATTTATTTGGATTTTGTACTAATACATTTACTGTAAAACTAACGGGGAAATTTCCCGATACGACTTGCGAAGTTAATTTTAAAATATCAGTTGCCGCAAAATCCGTAAGTTTTGTCTTATCGGTAATAAGCATGTTGCCAACCTTAAAATTATTCACCGCGCCTAATTTAAATTTCAATTTTGATAAATTCATTACAGAATTAAAAATACTGCACGATGAAAATAAAGCCGTCAATAAAACAAATATTATAAATCTTTTATTTATCATTTTAATTTTGTCTCCTCAATTTTTTCTAAAATAATTTGCGCAACTTTCAACGCTTCTAATCCGTCATCACCGCTAACAACAGGTCGTTTATCATCCAATATCGAATCAACAAATAAATGAAGTTCATGTTTTAACGCATTCACTTCTTTTATTTCCGGCTGTTCGTAAACAACCGATTTTCTATGTTCGCCAATTCCTATTTCTCCAAATGAAAGAAAATGTTCAAGATTAAGATCGCTAGGCGAAATCAGCCTATAGACTTCTGAAACACCCGAATTAAAATCTACTGAAATGTAAGAATCTTTTTGGAACATTCTCATCTTTCTCATTTTTTTCTGAGATATTCTGCTCGCGGTAACATTTGCGACTGCGCCATTTTCAAATTCGATTCTCGCGTTCGCGATATCCACATTTTCGGAAACCACGGCAATTCCGCTTGCTCTAACTTCCTTTACTTTACTTTTTACCAGACTTAAAATTATATCAATGTCATGAATCATAAGATCGAGTACAACAGCTACATCCGTTCCGCGGGGATTGAATTGAGCCAATCTGTCTGTTTGAATAAACTTAGGTTCCAACTGATATTTTTCTAAACTCAGCAAAGCGGAATTAAATCTTTCAATATGACCAACCTGCAGTTTAAGATTTTTTTCATGCGAGATCTTTACAACTTCTTCCGCTTGAGGGATTGTACTTGTAATTGGTTTTTCCACAAAAACATGAACATTTTTTTCAAACGCGTTTTTAATCAATTCATAATGTGCGCTTGTTGTCGCAACAATTGAAACAGCATCAATAGATGAAAGAAATTCATTCAAATTATTAAAACAGTTTGTTTTATTATCATTTGCGACAGCTTTTGCTGTTTCATAATTTAAATCATAAACGCCAATCAGTTCAGCTCTCGGAACTTCTTTAATTAATTTTGTGTGTATTTTTCCTAGGTGGCCGGTGCCAAGAATTCCAACTTTAAGGGATTTCATTTTTATCTCAATATTTGCTCAAAACCTATGATCTGATCGTATTCACCTAAAAGCGGTGATTGATAGTACAAAAATATGGAATATTTATTATTTGTTTCCCAAAAATTTCCTTCAAAAACTATCCAATCGATATTTTTTACAATTTCACCCTCAATATTTCCTGAAACATATTGATAATCATAAGTCCCTCGTTTAAGTTCTAAAGCAATTTTATAATTATTTCCATCGTAATTCATTTTGTACCATGGCTGAACTTCCCAATTGGTAAATGATCCTACGATAAAAATATCTTCATTTACTGGGTTTGCCGGACTAAATTCAAAAGTGGTTACTAAATATTCCGCGTATTGATTATTTTTCTGAATTAAATTGAAACCTCCATTTAAATCCCTCTTGCCGAAATCATAAAACCGAGAATATTCAATTCCATCAAAGTGCGCGCGTGTTTTCGGATATTGATACTTATTATGATCTATCAAATCTATTTGTCTATATTCATTGCCGGGTTCCAAATCAAGAGTGCTAAAAGTAAAATTCCGTGAACCGTCCCATTCAAAATTTTTATTTTGCTGAAACGAACTTTTATCGATCTTTTGCGGATAATTAATTTCATAATTTTTAATAATATTCACATAATCAATTCTAAAAGGATCAAGTGAATCGGGAATTGAAAATGAAGTCTTTAAATTTAAGACTCTGTCGTATTCCGTATTAGACGAAATTTTTCCTTCCCTTCTCCAATTCTGAACGTCAATTTTAAGTTTAACAATATCTTCCACAATAAAAAATCTTCCGAACTCGTAGACCATTTCTTCATCGTATGAATCTGTTATATAAAATTTCCAATTGCCGCTTACATTAAATTGTACGTCATTATTTGGAAACGATTCGCTTACAAAGTAGCTCGCGCCATTAGTGGTAGAAGGAAGTCTTTCGGTGCTAATATTATAAATTGCGTTGTCTCTAGTTCCTTGTACCAAAAGATTGTCATAAGGCTCCCAATTTTTATCGCACGCTTTAAAGTGAATTGCAAATGATGGATTTTCATCAGATTCAGCTTCAAAATAAATATTTAACTTATCATTGCTTCCAAGTTTATAAACCGGCAGTGAATTAACATTTTTGTTAACATAATATTGAAGACTTTTAACTTTTGTTTCTGAGGCAAATGAACTTAATGAGAATATTATTAAAATAATTGAAGTAAAAATTTTGTGCGAAAAAAGATTTTTAACCGAATACACAAGATTTAATTTTGTCATTTAGCATTAAAGATTATGAATAATTAATAGTTAAAAATAGCAAATTTTAAGCGGTAAACAATGGAAAGGATTTTGACCTTAAATATATTACATAGTTACCAAGAGGCATCAATTAACCCGTAATGACGGCCAAACCAGTAATTTCTGATCATTGCCGAAGCAATGCCTTCTTCTTCGGATTCGACCATTTTAAAATTATTTCCGGTCGGTATTTTATAAGTATTCTTTGTTCTTTGAAAACCCTGCATATCTTTAATCGCATTTTCATATTTTGAATTTATTATATTTTCTCCGGTCAAGATTTGATAAACCATGATAAACCAAATATCATCTTCAAAACTGAAATCATAATTTTTCCAGCTGTACCAATTACGATTTAAGTTCATTTTATATTTTATCAATAAATTTGGATCGTCTTCATAACGCATTAGCATATATAATGATCTTGCCGCATGATAATCATCGCCCTTGTTCTGCCATTCTTCCGGCCAAATTATTTTAGATAATATTTGATGATCATCGTATTTATATTTTTCGATAAGAAGCTTATAGGCATTGTTAAATTTTTCTTTTTTTGTCATTACGTACGCGACCTTCAATCCGGCGAGCATTTCTAATGAATTTAGAGCCTGTCGCGGAAAATCCGGACAAAAATTTCCCCACAATGTCATTTTCCCGTCGAGATCTGTAAGTTTGAAATTATTATCTATTACCCTGCTTACGAATCTATCAATTAAGCCTTGTGCTTTTATTTTATAATTGTCGTCGGCGCAAAATTCCCAATAGGTTCCAACGCCATAAAAAATTGAAACAAACTTATCCGAACTTAAATCCCCTAACCATCTATAACCGGGAAGTGAAGTCGACCAATGCCATTCATGATACCACATTACTTCTTCATGCCAAAGCGGTTTATCGGTTTTATTGAAACTTCGCGCAACCAAACCGGGAACTCCAGTAACGTTTTCGAGTTTTAATATTCCTTCAAATATTTGATTCGCGATTTTTCTGTCATTTTCATTCTTCGTTAAAAAATATTTATGCGAATAAGCCGCGAGCATTTCGGAAGTCGGGTCAAGACAGTCAGCCTGCGGACCGATCAGAGGTTTATCTAAACCTGCAGGAGGAAAAATTACGCGCTGCATAATTGTTCCTTCATTCCAATGATTACCTAAAATTAATTTATTGTATTTATCAACTCTAACAAACAGTGGATCTTCAGGCGAAGGAAAATCATTTACTTTTTGCGGAAAAATATTTTCTATAAAAATAAATACTATTACAAGAATTGTTTTGAAGTTCATTTTACTCTAAAGTTTGTAAAATTTATTTAATGTCTTTAACACATCTAAATCCGACAAAGTATTTACTAATTTTATCAGGAAGCAAATAATATCTTTGCGATGTGCGCATAAATGAAAAATTGTTAAAATTCGAACCGCCTCTCATTACTTTGTATTTTTCGCCGTACTCTTCCATTGGAATAATATTTCCGGAATATGGCTTATACCAATCGGAAGTCCATTCCCAAACACTGCCGGACATATCGTAACAGCCGTATGGACTTTGCGGTTTTGCGATTGCGCTGCCCCGTTCATCTTTATGATCCCATGCTACAAAAGTTTCGTCAAACGAATTTCCCCATGGAAACATTCTGCCGTCAGTTCCTCTTGCCGCTTTTTCCCATTCTTTTTCTGTCGGCAATCTTTTGCCAATTGATTTTGCGTAAGCGTCTGCCATAAACCAATTCACAACAGCGGGACTATTTTCCAAACCCTTCGGAAATTTAAATGTAGAATCAAATTCCGCAAATTCCGCGTTGCTCACTTCATATATGTCAATAAAAAATGCTTCTGTAAATTCAATGTGCCGGGGTTTTTCATCAGGATCGCCAATTTCGCTTCCCATTACAAAATTGCCGCCAGGAACAAGAACCATTTTTTGCGGAGGCGAATTATTTTCGGAATTCTGCGCGGTTAGTAAAGTTGAAAATAATAGTAAAAAAAGTACACTTACCTTCAAATGAAGTTTTTTCCTTTTGTAATGTTTTTACTAAAGTTAATATTTTTTTTGGAAAGTGGGTAATTATTATTTAAAATAAAAAATGCCGCAAATTACGCGGCATCATTTTGTTTACTTAAAAAATTTATTTCTGTGTAATTCTAATATCACCACCGGATGTTCTGCAGACTAATTTTTTTCCACCCTTATTAAAATTACCTTCTATCTTGGATTTGGTAATAGTTGAATTGTTAATATTTTGAAAATTGTTGTAAATTCTTCCGCCCGATGTTTTAATTTCCGCATTGGCGTTTAAGTTACTCGGAATGTTAACGTCAATATCACCGCCGGAAGTTGAAAGACTTATATCCGCGTCTTTACCCGAATAATCCAATGAAATATCTCCGCCTGATGTTTTTGCTTCAATTTCCCCTTCGGATGATTTTATTACAACATCGCCGCCGGAAGTCGCGGCATAAACATTGCCGAAAGTCTTGGTTATTTCTATATCACCGCCGGAAGTTTCAGTTTTAGTATTTCCGGTAAATTCATTTACAACAACGTCTCCTCCGGATGTTGTTGCGTTGATTTTACCTTTAGAATTTTCGATAAAAATATCACCGCCCGATGTTTTAAATTCAAAATTTCCCTCAACAACTTTAGCCATCATATCACCGCCGGAAGTCTTAAGGTCTAAATTAAATTTCTTCGGGACTTTTATTTCATATTTCAGTTCAATTTTATTGAACCAGCCGAAAATTTTTCCGCCTTCTTTTTCACCAATAACTTCAACGGTATTTTCATTTTGGTTAAAACTAAATTCCATTTTGGATTCCGCGTTTTTATTTCCATAGATTTGAATTTCTACTTCATTTTTATCCCATGATTTAATAATTATATCGCCTAAATCGGTTTTAACTTTTAGGTTCTGTCCAATATTCACTTTATAATTTTTCTGCTGGATCAACTCAAGTTCTTTTGTATCCATTTTTTTTGCAGATAAAATATTTAAAAACATGATAAATAATAAAAGAATAAATTTAATTGAAATTTTAGCTTTCATAACATCTCCGTTAAGTAAATTTTCTTCAAATAATTAGACTGATAACACGCTAAAAAGTTAGTATATTTAAAAAAATAATTTTGATAAGATCATACAATTTATTTTATGAAATTTCTTTTTGTATTTATTGGCGCCGGAATTGGTGGAAGTTTAAGATATTTAGTATCAGATTTGGTTTCAAAATATTTCCCAATTTATTTTCCATTCGGAACTCTAATCGTAAATTTTTTAGGAAGCCTTCTTATTGGATTTTTTATATTCGGTTTAGATGATAAGGAACTTTTATCCAATAGTTTAAAGCTTCTGCTAACTGTAGGGTTTTGCGGAGGGTTTACAACATTTTCTACTTTTTCGTTTGAAACATTTAATCTTTTAAGAAATTCCCAATATCTATTTGCCGCGTTAAATATATTTTTGAGTGTAGCTGTTACAATTCTAGGAATTTATTTCGCTTACATAATATCTAAATAAAGGTTTATATGAATTATTTAAAAGGACAATTATTAAGAATATTTATCGGGGAAAATGATAAAATTGGTCCTATTCCCGTTTATGAAAAAATTGTTGTTTCGGCAAAACAAGCAAACCTTGCGGGAAGCACCGTTTACAAAGGTATAATGGGATTTGGGAAAAACAGCAAAATTCATACAAGCAAGGTTTTAAGACTTTCTGAAGATTTACCGCTGGTAATTGAAATTGTAGATTCAGAAGAAAATATTCAAAAGTTTCTTCCAATTATTGATGATATTTTAGAAAAATCAAACTCGGGCGGACTCATTACTGTTGAACAAGCAAATATTATAAGGCATTTTTCTTCTAAATAATTTGATTAAATAAAATGAGCGAACTATGAAATTCAGAAAACTAATTCAACTTGCCGCGCTATTATTTTTTTCCTCAACTCAATTTCTATTTCCACAGGATACAACAAAGTACAGAAATTTTGAAATAGGTGAAATAAGAGAAGTGAAATCAAAAATCAATAATGTTGAGTATGAATTGATTATAAACTATCCTTATTCATATTATGAGGATACAACAAAATACTTTCCTGTAATTTATTTTACGGATGGATTCTATGATTTTCCACTGTTATTCAGTATTTACGGCGGCTTATATTATGATAAAAGAATTCCGGAATTTTTCATAGTTAGTTTTTCATACAAAGGTAATGTTGACTATGGCAGTTTAAGAATGCATGATTATCTGCCTTCAACATTCGGTGAAGCGAATGTCGGCGGAGGCGCTTCCGAATTTTTAAATGTTGTAGAAAAAGATTTTATTCCTTATATGGAAAATAATTTTAGAATTAAGAAAACGTGGCGAGCATTAGGAGGAAGTTCTGCTGGAGGAGTTTTCGCGTTGTTTACTATGTTTACAAATCCTAAGTTGTTCAACGCTTATATTGCAATTAGTCCGGCTGTGGAATTAAACAATGACTGGATGTTTAATTTTGAAAATGAATTTTTCAAAAAGAATAAAGAGCTAAACGTTTCGCTATTCATGACGGGAGCTGAAAAGGAATTACCCGAAAGACCAAATTTTATAAAATCAATAGTTAAATTTGATGAAGTGTTAAAAAGCAGAAATTATGAAAATTTTATGTATAAATTCCGGATGCTGGATGATGCTTATCATGCTGGTTCAAAAGCGGAAGGATTTACAAGAGGCTTTCAATATATTTTCGAACCGCTGCTTAATCCGAAGAAAAATTAGCGAAAATAAAAAGGCAATAAGCAAATTGAATTAGTTTCAAAGTGCTTACTGCCAAAATTTATTTTAAGTTACGGAATATAATAACCGCGCTTACTAATGCTAAAACTCCATAAATTAAAAAGTTTGTCCAAAACCCAAACAGCAAACTGCCGAGTCCGAATAAAAATGAATAAATTAAAACTACGCCCGCAATCCAATTGACAAAGGCCTTACCAAAATTCATATCGCTTTTTACATCACTTAATTTTGACGCGATATTTTTCCACCCAATGCCGCCTGGGAAAGTTCTTTTATAAAATTCAACTAACTTTTTCTCGTCCACTGGTTTTGTTATATAAGTAACTATCAGCCAAACAATTGTTGTTCCGAAAACAATCGGGTAAAGAGTTATTGGCGATTCCAAACCATAGCCATATTTTGCTATTGGATAAATTATCAACGGTGCCAGCATAGCTGAAATTTCTGACCATGCGTTTATTCTCCACCAATACCAGCGTAAAATAAGCACCGCACCCATTCCCGCACTTGCATTTATTATAAATTCCCATGCGCCGGAAATGGAAGAAAGAAAATACTTAGTAACAATAAGAGAAAAAACCGTCATTAAAATTATTCCAAATCTAGAAACTTTTATATAATGTTTTTCATCAGCAGTTTGTTTGATAAATCTTCTGTAAAAATCATTGATTAAATATGAAGTTCCCCAGTTTAATTGCGAAGCAATAGTCGACATATACGCTGCTAAGAATACGGCTATCAGCATTCCCAATAACCCCGATGGTAAATATTTAAGCATTAATTTCGGATACAGTAAACCCGGATCGACAGTGTTTTCATATTTTTCATAATACGTTTTAAATTCGGCATTATTCACAACATCTTTTTCTTCAGCGGATAAATTTACTTTTGAATGAACTTTTTCGGCACTTTGATAATAGCTCATATTTTCTTTTTTAAGATCATCAACCGTGCTTCTTGGCAGCAAAACTAAAGAAGCTAACGCAACAATTATCCAAGGCCATGGACGCACCGTGTAATGTGCAATTGTAAACCAAAGAGTTGCAAGTACGCTGTTTTTTTCATCTTTTGCAGACATCATTCTTTGGGCAATATAACCTCCGCCGCCGGGATCAGCGCCGGGATACCAACTGCTCCACCATTGAAGCGCAACGTGTGCAAAAAAAGCACCGACTGAAATTGCAAAAATTCCATTTGCCGCATCCCCTAATCCAATACTGCCAATTGAGGGGAAAAATTCCAATGTAGATTTGGGCAAACTATTTTTTAAATTTTCAAGACTACCGATTTCAGGTTCTTGGACAATTATTACGGCAAGTACTATGCAGCCAATCATAGCAAAAACAAATTGGAAACTATCGGTTCTAGCTGTTCCCAATAATCCCGATGCAGTTGAATAAACCGCAATTATTAAAGCCGTAATTACTACAAGTGTAAATGGATCAAAATTAGGAATAACAACCGAAAATATTTTTTCCATTGCTTTATTTACCCAGCCCATCACAATCGCATTCATAAATAAGCCGAGATAAATTGCTCTAAATCCTCTTAGCCAAGCGGCGGATTTTCCGGAGTATCTTAGTTCTACAAATTCAACATCGGTTAAAATATTTGCTCTTCGCCATAGTTTTGCAAAAAAGAAAACGGTGAGCATTCCGCCAATAGCAAGATTCCACCAAAGCCAGTTTCCCGCAATTCCGTTTTTAGCGACAAGTTCGGTAACCGCCAAAGGAGTATCGGCAGCGAATGTTGTTGCAACCATTGCGGTTCCCGCAATATACCACGGCATATTTCTTCCGGAAAGAAAAAATTCGCCTGTATCTTTTCCGCCCTTTTTGGAATAATAAATTGCAATTCCAAAAACAATAACGAAAAATGATATAATTACAAGAATATCAATCCAGTTTAAAGCACCCATAATTTTTTCCCGAATATATTAGAATTTTAAAAGTATTATAAGATATAATGTTAAAAACTATTTCAAAACTACCATTTTTTTTACATCTATAAAATTACTTGTTTGTAGTCTGTAAAAATAAATTCCGCTTGAATAAAAACTTTTCGAATTAATATTTAATTCTATTGAATAATTTCCAGGATTTTGTTTTTCGTTAACCAATGTTTCAATTTCTCTGCCTAGAATATCAAAGACGATTATTTTTACCGGAATTTCATTATCCCAACCAATAGAACTGATCGAATAATTTATTGTGGTAATAGGATTAAATGGATTCGGGTAATTTTGATAAAGGTAATAATTATACGGCAATTTTTCACTTACAGATGAAATATTATTTTCACCGTATATTTCAAATTCTTTTAAT